>RGHP01000110.1 GCA_010024125.1 Gammaproteobacteria bacterium
ACGTGGGTCAGTGGTTTCTCACTGTTGGTCGTCACCTACTACTGGGGGGCACAGGCGTTCCTGATCGACTCATCGGTGGCTGATCTGTCAGTTTTACAGGCAGTCGGCCTGTCGCTAGGATCGCTGGCCCTCGGTTGGATCATATACGACGGACTATGCAAAACCCCGGCCGGGAAAGATTTGCGACTACTCGGCATACTGGTGTACGCGGTCGTCGTATTAGCCGCCTATGGCTACAGCGAGGTCTTCAGCTCACGCGCCGCGCTGCTCCACGTTGGGGCTATGGTTGCTACCTGGATGACCGGTAACGTGTTCTTCATCATTATTCCTAACCAGAAAAAAGTGGTCGCTTCGCTTCAGCAAGGCAAGACCCCAGATCCCGCACTAGGCCAGCAAGCTAAGCAGCGTTCTACGCACAACAACTATCTGACGCTACCTGTGCTTTTTATGATGCTTTCAAATCATTACCCAATGACATTTGTAGGAGAAGATTTGTGGATCTTAGTCGCCCTGGTGGTCCTGATTGGCGCAATCATCCGCGACTATTTCAATGCCGGGCACGCCGGCGCAAATGGGTTCCGCGTGAGATGGCAATGGCCGGTCGCTTCGGCACTGATCGTGACACTAGCGGTCTGGGCCAAGCCAGCGACTGTCGCTTTAGATGCCAGTCAAATGATCAAGGACAGCGACGTTCAGATTATCGTATCCACACACTGCACGGTTTGCCATGCCGCCCGACCAACGATGCCAGGTTTCTCAGTACCTCCAAAAGGTGTTGTCCTCGAAAGCCTTGCTGATATCCAAAAGTATAAGCAACAGGTGTACGCACAGTCGGTTACATCTCAGGCAATGCCCCCTGGCAATATGACACAAATGACGTCTGGGGAGCGTGCGATTCTAGGCCGCTGGCTGGAGACGCGTTAACATATTCAAGGGCAAGCGTAGAAGCCGATTCCGAGAGTGATTGCCCTGGCAACCTGCTTCCCTAGGGTAGCTTTATTAATTCGGAGATAACGATGACGACTCTCTCGACACATGTGCTCAACACCGCCAACGGGACCCCAGCCCAAGGCTTAAAACTCACGCTCAAACGTCTGGAGCCACGGCCTAAAGATCTTGGTATCTTTATAACCAACTCCGACGGCCGCGTGTCCGAAACATTACTTCCAGAAAAAGAAGCTCTGTTGGGGTTTTACGAAATCACTTTCCACGCCGGGGACTACTTAAGAGACCTCGGGTTGACACTCCCGGAGTACCCTTTCCTAGATATTGTTCCGATTCGATTTGGTATCTCCGAGGACGCGCACTACCACGTTCCTCTGTTGTTGAGCCCCTACGGATTTTCGACGTATCGGGGTAGTTAAATAACCCTGACTTCATGATCAAATTCACCAGGCAACCGAACCGGTGCTTTTTGATACACTCAGGATTCATTTCTCTACCCCGTGGTAGCTATGTGCTCAATTAAGCGCGCCGTCGCGCTCCTAGTTTTAGTAACGTTCTCGATCTGTGTGAGATCAGATCAAACAAAGCCCGAGCTTGACGGACTGTTCCTGGCCCTAAAGCAATCTGCTGACTTAATCAAAATATCGACGATCCAGAACGAGATCTGGGCTCATTGGTACGAGCTACCTGAAGAGTCTCGAGCCCTTCAAACAGTATTTGACCAGGGGATGCGAGCCCTGCACTTCGGCCAGCCTAAGATTGCGATCGATCATTTCAGCCGAGTGATTGGGGCAGCACCACAGTTCGCCGAGGGCTGGAATCGTCGGGCCACGGCCTATTTTATGGTCGGAGATTTCGAGGCATCGCTCCGAGACATCCAGCAAACGCTGATCTTAGAACCAAGACACTTTGGCGCCCTCGGTGGGCTCTCGATGATTCTTGAGAATACAAGACAGTACGACAAGGCTATTCAGGCTGAAAAACTTTTACTCGAACTGATGCCAGAAAACGGCTTAATCAGGGAAAAAATCCAGTACTTGCAGACACAAGCGCTCGAGTCTCGCATCTAAATCAGTACCTACCGCTGATAAATTCAAGCACTATCAGGGGTGACGCTAAACTGACGATGACTATGATCGCTAACAGCAACCAATCTAGATAACGGTGCATCGATACCTTCTCAGACACTTACACCTTTTTAGCGCATCGAATCGCAGGAGCAGAAAATTACAAAAGTTCATTTTAAAAGCCTGGCTCAGTTTCATCTTGCCAGCGCAAAACCCCAGCGGTAAATGTCGCCACGACTCTGTTCTTGGAATCGGGCATCAAAAACATCAGGCTGAATAACTTCTCGTGAACCGTACCTGCCCGCTCCCACATTTCAAAACCCACCTCGTCGCTCGTTATATCAATCAAACAAAAATCCGCGTACTTACCCGACTCCAGTGAACCAATAGAGTCGTCTTGATGGATAGCCTTCGCGCCACCAAGTGTATGCCAATAGACAAGGAGTAACGGGTCTAATACCTGGCCTCTGAGCTTGGCGACTTTGTAGGCCTCGGCCATCGTCACAAAGGGGTTTAATGAAAATCCTCCGCCGACGTCGCTCCCTAGCCCGACATTGATCCCCCTCGAGACGTATCCATCGGCATCAAAGAGCCCAGAACCCAGAAACGTGTTGCTTGTGGGGCAGTGGACCACTGACGCGCCCGACAAAGCCCATCTCTCATACTCAGTTGCTGTGTTGTGGATCCCGTGAGCGAACAATGACCGATCACCCAGCAACCCGAAAGAGTCATAAACCTCGAGGTAATCAGCGGCGTTGGGGAATAGTTCAGAGGTCGCCAGGATTTCATCTTCTGTCTCATTGATATGAGTTTGCATCAGTAAGCTTTGGTCTGATTCCAGAAGTTGACCGCAGTAATCCAGCATCTGGTCGGAGCAAGAGATAGCAAACCGAGGCGTTATCGCGTAACCGAATCTTTCTAGGCCCCGACTGGTCTCGATTGCCTTCTCGTTGATGTCTTTGAATACATCGATATCGACCGACAACGCGTCGGGTGCGCCTCGGTCCATGCCCGTGACACCTGACACGAGATTCAAACCTAGGTCACGATTTGAGGCTTGCAGGGCCTCAAACGCCACCTGATGAATAGTTGAAAAAACAGCGGCAGACGTCACTCCCCTCGCCAGAATCAGCGTCAGAAACTGAGCGGCACGCCTCCCCGCATATGAGCTGTCACCGTATTTAATCTCCTCGGGAAACGTGTACTTGTCTAACCACTCGAGGAGGGAAGTTCCGTAGGAGGCGACGACCGGTACCTGGGGGTAGTGTACGTGAGCGTCGACAAATCCTGGAAAGATCAGGTGCTGGGTGCGGTGTACTCGATAATGAGCGTACTCTTCAGGAAGCTCAGAGCCAACAAACAAAATCCGACCACCATCACCGACCACTAAGAATCCGTCATCGTAGTAAAGGTACTCGTCAGATCCCCCACCGTCGAGGGGGGTGAAGAGTCTACTTCTAATAACGAAAGGCTCTTTTTTATCTGAAACCACGGGTCCTCACTGCACGGTCGTTATCTTTAAAACACCTTCGGTTGAAACCGGATAACTTATTCACCTTTTAATGCTCTCCGCCGCCTGCCACAAAAGAAACTCTGCTACAGCTGACACCGCTATCACTGAAGGCTCCTTTCCGCGGATGCCGACGACTCCGATCGGACAATTTATTCTACCCGGGTCGAGTCCGAGATTATTCAGTCGGCTTTTGAATCTGGCTTTCTTGGACTTGGAGCCGATCAGTCCAATACAACCACCCGCCTCTCGCTCGATGAGTATCCTGCAAATCTCGAAGTCCATCTCGTGACTGTAGGTCATTACGAGGTGATATGCCTTCTGGGGAATCGAATCCATTAAACTCGGGAGGTCTGAGTAGGCTGCCCCTAATTCTTCCCGATCGTCAAAGGTCAACAACGGATGCGGGATTGTTGCCATGATAGCGGCAATTGATGATCCGACGTGTCCCAGCCCGTACAGGACCATTGGAAAACCAGTTTCTGGGCTTGTTTCTGGTTCCTCAACCGCGGTGAAGACCAGATCCACAATGCCCCCGCAACACTGCGCCAAAGCCGGCCCCAGGGGCAGACTAGCCCGAGACTCGCGCAGTCCCTCGGCGATCATGGTACGGGCCCGCTCGGTCGCCGAAAACTCCAACTGGCCACCGCCAATCGAACCAACCTGAGAATCGGAACTGACCCACATCTTCGTGCCTTCGGCTCGTGGCGCGCTACCCAACACCCGAACGATCTCGACTAGGATCCAGTCGTCGCGCACTGGACACACCTGAGAATTTCCTGAGGGGTAGCCGGCGCGTTCAGCTCCGGCCAAAACTGACTGTCGGAACTCAAGCCACTGATGGCATGGCAGATCGCCGAGTGTACACTGATCGCGAGCATCAGCGGCGGCTCGCCGACCGCCTTAGACTGGTAAAGCATCTCCCGAGGATTCGCGCCATCCCACAACTGAATGTTCATCTCCGGTCTGTCGGTCGCGGTCGGGATCTTGTACGTGCTGAGACCGTGTGTCAGCAACTCACCGTGCGTCGAGTAGACCAACTCCTCAGAAGTCAACCAGCCCATACCTTGAATATACCCTCCCTCGATCTGACCCAAATCGATGAGCGGATTAAGGCTCTTACCGACGTCGTGAAGTATGTCGGCTCTCAAAACCTTAGAGACCCCTGTCAGGGTATCGATCTCTACCTCCGTGACGGCCGCTCCGTTTGCAAAATAGTAAAAAGGACGCCCCTTGCCTGTTTTAGGGTCCCAACCAATGTCCGGCGTCGCGTAGTGTCCGGTCGCGCTGAGCGGGACACGCGCGAACCAGGCCCGTCTCGACAGTTCTGCAAACGTGAGCGTATGACCATCAATCTCGACCACGCCATTCGAGAAATGAGCCTCTGCCGATGTTTGGTAGGTCTCCCGGAGGAACGCCTCTAACCTGTTCCTGATCTTTATTGCGGCGATTAATGCCGCCATTCCGTTAAGATCTGAGCCGCTGGACGCCGCCGTCGGAGAAGTGTTGGGGACCTTGTCTGTCCTGGTAGCGGTGACCTGTATCGCGTCTAGCTCTATGCCCAGATGGCCTGCCACGACCTGCCGAATCTTCGTATGCAGACCCTGACCCATCTCCGTGCCTCCGTGATTGATGGAGACCGAGCCATCCTTGTAGACGTTCAGGAGGGCACCGGCTTGGTTCAGGAAGCTCGCGGTGAACGAGATACCGAATTTGACAGGCGTGAGCGCGATTCCTTTTCTGAAACGAGTCGACCGCGCGTTTCTGTCGTCGATTTCTTTTCTTCGGCCTCGATAGTCAGACGTGTCTGCCAGCTTTTGAATCAACCTTGGCAAAACATCTTCCTCGACCATCATGCCGTAGGGAGTCTCTCCACCAGAAACCCCATACAGGTTGAGCAGACGAATATCGAGAGGGTCTTTACCCGTGACCCTTGCGACTACGTCTATGCAGCGCTCTATCCCCATCATCCCCTGTGGCCCGCCAAAACCTCGAAACGCGGTGTTTGAGACAGTGTGTGTCTTAAACCTATTCGAAGTAATTCTGATCGAGGGGATA
>RGHP01000012.1 GCA_010024125.1 Gammaproteobacteria bacterium
CTTGGATGGATCGCCAATTTTAACGGGCTTCCATGGTGTTTGCAGGACGGCGATGCCGCGATGCCCTAGACCTCGAGACTCAGCAGGAGAGAGTGGATGATCAAGCAATTGGTGCTCTTAAAAAAAAGAGATGATCTCACGGTAGAGGCATTCCGAACTTATTATGAGACACATCATCGACTGATCGGCGAGAAATACCTCAACGCCCATGTCGCAAGATATGTGCGGCGCTATCTCGAGACGCCACCGGGAATGGCTGCGGAAGCGATCATCGAGAACGGAGCCGAACAGATGCACGGCGTGGATCTGCGGCCATTTCTCGCGCATTGCTGCTGCCGCTTTGGTGGCCTGAGCCAAGCCTTCCTGGCGTGTCTGTTCCAGTTGCTCGCGATCCGCCGCGAAGCGCTTTTTCTTGTCGTCAGACTGCTCGACCCTAGAGATACCCCTCCCTGGTGAGTCTTTCAACAAACCACCAACGCCCATCGCTTGAATATCAGTAGGATCTATCGGTAATCCGGCGAATAATCTATCTAAGATCAAATCAAACCCATTCAACGCTGGTGATCTCGCGCAACCAGGAAGTCCAATAATTTTTGTTTGTTTAAGGCACCCGAGCAACAAAAGGTTACCCGGATCCACCGGCATTCCGAGGTGCTCAACGACCCCCCCGGAGTCACCGATTGCGACGGGAAGTATATCTGCCCGGTCACAAATCGCACTAGCTCCCAAGATTAGTATGAGATCGTTGCTACCCGACAGCTCCGCGATCATCTGTGCCAGGCTAGATACCTCATGCTCGACCCTGCATGACTGAGTTAGGCTAAGGCCATAATTCGCTAACCTATCCGCCTGAATTTTTAGACCTTTCTCATAGACTTTTTCGGGTAGAGATGGGAGCGTTGTCTGAATTAAGGCGACCTGTAAAGACGTCGCCCACGATCGCAGATTGAGACTAACGCCCTCAGCTACAGACAAAGCCCGTGAAAGATCTGCTTTTGCTACAAAAAACGGGATGATTTTAAGTGTTGCGACCAACTGGCCCGTCTCAACTGGCGTCTTATCAGGCAATGTAGCGATCGTGATACTCTCAGATACTCGATTGAGCGCATGGACCTTGTCTTCGTCAAAGCAAAATAATCCAGCGCTCCCAGCAACAAGATTGATGCGTCCACCGATACCTTTCTTAGGGATGAGGTCGAGAAGCTTTAGGCGCTCAGTTATTTGCTGGGCAGCCAGATCTTCGTGGCAGTCCGTTGTGGAGGGAGCAAGAACGGTTATTGTTTTAAGGCGACAATCTGTTAACTCTGACACAAGCTCTTGGGAAAGGATCAAGCCTTTTTTAAATACTTTACCGGGAAGCTTGATCGAGTGCGTCAGGACACATCCGACCGAATTTTTTGGGGCTCTCCGCTCGATACCCATCAGGGTTGTCTACGAGACTGTACAATCTGAGCGGCGATTGAGACCGCTATCTCGGAAGGATCTTTGGCGCCAATATTGAGTCCAACAGGCGAACGTAGCTTGTCGATCGATGCTTGGTCGAGACCTGCATCACGGAATCGCTCAATTCTCTTTTCGTTAGTCTTACGCCCTCCTAAAGCTCCGACATAGAACGCATCAGACATCAATGCTGCCATCAGAGCTGGATCATCAAACTTTGAGTCATGCGTTAGAGTCACTACAGCGGTGCCGGAGTCCAATCCCAGGTCCGCGAACGCCTCATCTGGCCACTGTGCGACTATGTCAATATCCGGGAAACGGTCAGCATTCCCCCAAGAAGGGCGAGGATCTACAATTATAGGGGTCATATCGAGTAGTTGTAACATCCGGCTCAGGGCCTGTGCGATATGGACACCTCCGACAATAAGAACACGGAGATGAGGCACAAAAACAGAGCCGAAGACCTCTCTGTCAGGGGCCAGATAGCCATGACTACGGACGTTGATCGCTGATTCCGGTGGTAGCCAGTATCGCCATCCTTGACTGAAGGAGACGTCGCTAGATAAATCTCTCAGCAATACGCTGTGCTGCCGATCTCTCAGCGCGGCTAGGCATTGTTTAGGGATTTCGTCGAATGGATCGAACGGCTCTACCAAAATTCTGATAGTACCCCCACAGGCCAGTCCTACCTCAAAGGCCTCGTCGTCGGTCACGCCGTACTCAAGAATTCGAGGCTCACTAGCCACCATAGCCTGCTGACACTCGGTTACAACAGCCGACTCTACGCAACCACCGGAAACCGAACCAACGAACTCACCGTTCTGGTTAACCGCCAGAAAAGAACCCACGGCACGGGGAGCTGAACCCCAAGTGGAGAGGACCGTAGCCAAAGCTACCTTATGACCCGCCTCTTGCCAGCTTACGATGCTTCCGAAAATATCAGCATCACGATGCTGCATCACAGGTCTCCGCGAAAAAATCTATCTGGACAATCAACGGTGTTTATCAATGGATTTATTACTCGAGATACATTTTATCAAGGAAGAATACTAGGGTTAGATAGTGTCGGGTAGCCATAAGAGCGTTTGCGTTATCGACCATCTCTGAAGAGATATTATCTTTCTCTAGCATCATGTTAATCACCCCAATAATCAACGATGACGCCTTGCGATACTCATCCTTAACCTCAGGAACAATAGCCCCAGTATTTTCTACCCAAGTCTCCAGTATCTTCGCACCTTTGAGGAAATTAGTGAGAAAGTCTCTAATACTGGCACCACCTGGACCCGCGCCCTCGGTAGTTCTGCCCTGTGCAGCATATGCCAGCATGTACTCATAGGCCTCTTCAATCTGAGAAATAGCGTCGATCTGATTTGTCATTAGTTGTTCCTGTTGATATTCCTACCGCCCCTCACCATAGAGACAAGAAGCTCGCGATGTTCAGGTAAGAATGAAAAATAAAGGTGCAGTATAAACATTGTGATTAGAGCGAGCGCAGCCGCTCCATGAATAGTGTAAACCACTCCCCATGTACTGTCGGATAATATTCCCGGGGCCCGATCCCAGAACCATGTATCTAGCTTTACTAACATAAACAGCCCAGTGAAGATCAGGGAGAGTAACAACAGAGCAACAGCCCAATGGTAAAGCTTTTGACCCAGATCGTATTTCTGGAGCGACGCTCCTGATTCTGAATCGTTGGATTCTAATAGACTCCTAAGCTCTCTGAGATCTGAGAGATAGATCCACATGTCACTCAATTTGAGTCGGAAAAAGACCCGCCAAAGATGAAAGAGGACGGCTACAGTAAGTAATACACCGGCAATCCAATGGGGATCAACCCAAGGGAACTCCAACCCTATGATGGGAAGGAAAGCGGTGGCTAGACATACCACAACGGTAAGCGCCATAACCCAGTGGAATACACGTTCGGGGAGCGCGTGCCGCTCTTGAAGTTGCTCGGACATTTCTTATTTCTAGATTCTCAACGGAGGTCGGTTTTCTGCACGTTTCTCTTAGACAAGCGAAGCAGTTGGTGTGCCGCGATGATAACCAAGGCGGCAACAACCGGCACCCAAATCAGATCCCACGAAACTCCGACCAGCATCTTTTGACCCCAGACCGATTTTGAGTACCGAAGAAACTCCAACTGCTTCTCTCTCCCGATTACGCGCTAAGAGAGCGAACGGCTCGTTTAGCTAACTGACTCATCAGTGGGGCCTTGAACTGATTATAGTTCAGGGGCTTCGCACCCCTAGCAGCAACCCTCTCCACCAGTTTTTCTAAATCAGCGTTAGCTTTTTCACCGACAACCAGGGACTCGACATCCTTCAGTCGCCGAGGGGTGCACTGTACGGCCCCACAAGCGATTTGCATCGCCTCAATTGACCCATCTGCACCAACCTTCGCGGCCATCGCAACGTTTACAAGAGCGAAGTCCCACACCTGTCGATCTGCGACCTTTTCAAAATACTGTCTCGAGCCAGCCCAGGTTTTAGGGATCTTAATCTGAACAAGTAGATCGCCCTTGTCTCTCTCGACCGCTGTCATCCTTTCAATATCAATCTCTGGTCCCACAAAGAAATCGTCCACGCCGACGGTTCTAAGCTTACCATCTCGCGCGATGACCATTTGGGCATCGAGCACAGACAGTGCCGGCGCTGTGTCTGAAGGAGTAACAGCAACACAACGTTTCGCCTCGAACAAAGTGTGCTCTCTATTCATCGCAGTTGGGGTGTTCGCGTAGCAGGTGTTTCCACCAGCACGGTAGCACGGGAAACCATCGCGATAATATGCGCACCGAGTATCTTGACAAATATTGCCCCCGATCGTTCCCACGTTTCTTATTTGCGGGCTCGCAACACGACCAGCCGCGTCAGCCAGAACCGGGAACAGGTCCCGGACCAACTTATTCTGGCTTAAATCTGTAAGCGTAACCATCGGACCAATGGCGATGTGATCGCCTTTGTCTTGGATACCGTAGAGCTCTTTTACCCCAGAGATATCGATCAGATACTCGGGCTTCTTAACGCGGTCTTTGAACCAATCGAGGCTGTCTTTACCGCCAGCGATTACCCATCCATCTTTTCCGTGCTTATCCAAAAGCGCCACTGCCTCATCAAGCGATGTGGGCTGGAGCATTTCGAATATGTGCATCATATCAGTCATCGTAACTCTCCTTACTGGCAGTTGACTTGAAGCGGTTTATGGCTCTGTGACAGACCATTCACATGGTTAATGATCATGTCAGCTACCACCGGCACGCGGTTAAATGTGTGTCCGTCTAGTGCCTCGGTTATCGCAGCCAAGTAAGCCGAAGAGGCCGCACCCTGGATTGGTTCACCGACGCCTTTAGCACCAACAGGGTTTTGTGGGTCGATTGCACCCTCGACATAAACCGACTTCATAGCGCTAGGTACATCGAGCCACGAAGGTGGCTTAGCCTGATAGAGTCCTCGAATCTGTGGACGACCGTATTCAGGGTCATACACAATCCGCTCAAGGGCCGCCAGACCGAAGCCCATCACCGCTGCACCGCGAACCTGGGCTGCTAAGCCTTTGGGATGCAGAACAGTGCCTACGTCTGGTATCCCGAGGTAATCCAAGATCTCTACGCGGCCAGTTTCAACATCGAGATCTATCTCAATAAACGCCGCCGCCAAACCTGGAACTGTACCTTTTTTCGGAAGCTTATCTTTGGCCGCCGCAACCAGACCTGTACCCGCAAGGGCCTTAGCTGATGCTTTTGTCATTGGATTCAGTTCCTCATCCAACTCAGCGCCACTAAATTTACCACCAAGCTCAATAGCCCTCTTGGCCGCGTCCGCAAATGACATCGATCCACCGCCCGACTTAGCGACCACCATCTCGTCCTTAAGCTCATAGTCGTCTGGACTACCGCCCATGGACTGTGCACCAATTTCTAGGAGAAGATTCTTACAAGCCGTGCCCGCAGCGAAGTTGGTCCGTGTCATGGTAAACGATGTGTTTGATCCAAACTGGCCAAGGTTCCAAGGCATGTTCGCCTTGGTTCCACCGCGTTCTATCACACAATGGTCCCAATTGTAGCCCAGCACCTCGGCAGCCACTCGCGCGGTATCCATGTACGAATATGTCCCCAAGTTACCTACACCCGTGTGGATGTGAAGAACTCCATCTGGCGTGATTCTCACCAACCCATCAAAGCCAGCCGCTCCAGCTGAGTGATAGGCCTGACCGATCCCAACAGCGCGAATCTTGCTGCCGTTTCTCTTGCCAGAATTTTTCTTTTTCTCTGCGTACCCGAACGCCTTAGCCCCTTGTTCCAACGCCTCCTTGAGGTATGCACTAGTGACAGGACTCTGTTTGGCTCCAACGATGGCGTTTTTACCACCGTCACCTGGCGAGTTCGCAAGGCGGAGATCTAACGGGTCGATACCGAGTTTGCGAGCCGCTTTGTTCATGATCGGTTCCATGATATTCGCAGTCTGGTTCTCACCGGGACCTCTCTGAGGACCTTTAGGAGGCGTGTTAGTCAGGACTGGTATACCTCGATATCGCATTGCTTCCGGCTGAAACACAATAGAGCTAGCGTCTCCGAAGTTTTGGAAGTCCCAAAATCCAGCGGTCGGACCATTATCCTGTACCACGAACGCATCGATCGCCTTGATCCTGCCATTTTTCCCAAAGCCAACCTTTACCCAACCTTGGAATCCAGCACGTGCAGAACCGTTGTAAAACTCTTCAGCACGACTCATCCGCATCATCACCGGACGACCCCCTAGCTTCTTAGACATAAACGCTGGTATAGCCATTACCGGATACGCGTAACCCTTGCCTCCGAAACCACCACCACAAAACTCACTGACCATCACAACGTCTTTGGGTTCGATACCGACATATTTTGCGAGGCTAGGGACAGCGAATGATGAAGACTGGGTTGAGCCCCAAAGATGTAATTTTCCGTTCTCCCAATAGGCTGCTGCCGACCTCGGCTCCAGCGCATGATGCGCATTAGCCGAAGACACGAACGTCTCTTCCAGAACCAGATCTGACTCTTTAAATTTCGCGTCGAGGTCGCCCCATGACCAATCGATAGGCGCTTCGCCTTTCGGCAGAGAGTCGTCGCCAGCTAAGGCGAAATCCTTCCCGCTCCATTTGATTTTTTGGAACTTGACCCCCCTCCTGTTAGCGACGTTACCACCGTCCAACGCATCAGGACCGTCAGGTTTAAGACTTTCCAGCGGATCCACTACAAAAGGCAGAGGCTCTAGACTGACATCCACAAGCTCGACCGCTTCGGCCGCGGCCTGCTCAGTCTCGGCAGCAATGGCCAGAATTGGCTGGCCAACAAACGCGGGTGTATTGCTCAAGATTGCGTGCCCCGCGTCCTTTGGCTGCTTTAGCTCATCTGCGGTCAGTACTCCGACAAACCCAGGAACTTGCTTTGCTTTTGACAACTCAACGCCGGTAACCTTGGCGTGCGGCATCGGTGACGAAAGTACCTTTACAAACACCATTCCATCTGCGCGAAAATCTTCCGCATACCGTGCCTTACCAGTGACCTTAGCCTCGATATCAGGAGGAGTGAGGTCTTTACCAATAATTTTGTATGACATCTTTTAGACCCTCTTAGCTGCACTCATGACGCCGTTCAGGTAGTGCTCATATGCACCACAACGGCAGAGATTCCCTGAAAGCGCCTGACGCACATCATCAACGCTTGGGTTGGGATTTTTCTCCAATAGATTAACGGCGGACATAACTTGCCCCGGTGTACAGAATCCGCATTGTGGCCCGAGCTCGTCGATAAATGCTTGCTGCACCGGATGCAACCGACCATTTTGAGCGACTCCTTCGATCGTGCGGATTTCCTTTCCCTGCGCACGCATGGTAAGCGTGGAGCATGAGTATTCTGTCTGGTCTCCAATAATGACGGTACACGCACCACACTCGGCACGGTTACACCCTATCTTGGTTCCCGTAAGACCGAGTCGATATCTCAGTGTGTGTGCCAATGTCTCGTTGGGTGTCACATCAAGCCGGTGCTTTCTTCCATTGACACTCAAAGTGATCAAACGATCTGTTTGTTTAGCGGCCGCATGAGCCTTATTAGAGGAGAACAAATAACCACTGGAAGCGATGACCACTCCGGAACAAATGACACCTCTCAAGAATGCCCGTCGTGACATTGTCGGTGGGCGCCAGGACTCAGGCTCACCGGGCACGTTACCCGCTATCTCAACCGTCCCAGGCTCGGGACCGAAATCATCCGCGGGATCTGGTGGCATCATCATGCCAACGCCATTAGTCTCCGCGTCTTTTACTTCCCAACTCATAGTCAATACCCCCTTGACATAACAAGCTCGGGGACGCCATGTTGCGATCACGGAATAGCTACGTTTTGCTGTTGAAGCGTTAACTCTGGCATTCCGTGCCGAGCTTTTTTATTTTTGTACGCTATGCGTTTTCTCGGAAAACAGAATTGTTTATCTCTCCTGTTAACTTGATGATGAATTAGCCTTTAGTATTATAACTTGACTATTCGGTTCGTAAGACCAAGTTTGGTGCAGGGTTTACCAAAAAAAACCGAGCGAGAGGTTTTTCATCTATGCGTACTTATAATTCAGATATACCTACTCCATCTGATCTAAAACGATGGCCGAGGCAATTGGGTTGTATCGGGCTGATTATAGGTCTGCAAGTATCCATCCCTAATGTAGCAGAGGCTGATGAGTGGGCTGCTACTCTTTCACGTCTCAAAACACTTCCTGCTGGGTTCGTCGCCCAATGTGAGTCGGGCGACTTAGTTCTGAAAGGTCCTCCCGGCTACGCCAAATTTCGAATCCAAGAATCCAAACTATGTAGTGACAAGAGTAGCGGTCACTTGATATGCATAGCAGGAGCCCCAGGCACTGACCACTCTGGCCGCCCTGTTCCAGATTGTAAGGATCTATCAGGTGATTTTACTTAATCGTATGAGAATCAAACTGTTTGCTTTTTTAATTAGCATGGTGGCCATGTTGCCGGGGCTGGCACAGGCTGATCGGCATTGCTCACTGGGTATCGGCTTCATAGAGATTGCTATCGCCGAAATAAGTTACTCAAACCAACCAAAAGATACCTGCTCTAAGACCCGAGAAAAGATCTCCGATTGGCTCACGACAATTGTCGAAGATTTCGAGGTGTGTGGTTGTTCGCTTCCGAAATCTGTTTCAACCGACATCAAACGCTCCACCGAGCTTTCATGCGACGATTCGAAACAATTACAGCTTGAGATTCTTAACAATCTTGACCAGGTCGCTAAAACAGCCTGTGGTTACTAGCAAAAATGGTTTCGTTTAGTTCCAGTCTTGACATCAGGAATTACGTGTTCGAGTAACGGCCTAGCATGTCACCGTCTAATTTCCTATGAATACTGGCATTGAAAGACACGATCACTCTGTCAGATGAACCCTCATACGCCATCGCTTGGTGAGGGAGCCAAGACGGGAACACGATCAAACGACCCGGAACCGGATCAAAATCCACCACGCTGTTCTGCAAATATGCGTTACCAAAGTCCATGTAGGCACCACCCAGGCGCTCAAATAATGGGCTGTAGAACCTTGTCGCTCCATTAAGATGGCGATACACGGGGTGCTGACATCGCGTTTCTTCACTATCGACTGATACCACGTAAACACCAGACCAAGAACAGTTGCCGTGGGTATGGATATCGTGGCTCACACCGCTGTTTGATATTTGAAACCAAATACCTTGAATCCCTATCTGTAGGTCGACTTGTTCGGCGGGCCAAACCCCCTCGTTGGCGACCCTGGCCGTATCTCTGAGAGACGCCACCGCGAACTGAAGAAAATCGTTCCACTCCGGCAGCTTGATCCGATTAATGAGGTCGTCCTGACTCGCATAGAAGCACGTTAGATCACCCGTTCGATTCTCGCCGTCTGTGGCCCGCATGGTTTTGAATATGCGATCAAAGAGCGGGTTAATTTTTTCAGCGTGTTCAAACATATGAACACCGATGGATGTCTTCCACGGCTCGAGATGCTCAGACAATCGGAAGCGCTCCCAAGTCTGGGATTTTTATTTCCCGTCCGAGACGGCGCTCTACGTTGAGAACATCATCACGGGTATCCAGATCGATACAGTAGCGATCATTATCAGTCTCCCACGCAAGACACTGTTCTGGATGTTCCATCCACCATTTACGGCACAGCGGCTGATCATTCGAGGTCTCGCCCGATGCCAATAGCTCACTGTCAAAAATGACCGGGTTACCCAGACGCTCACAAACCGAGGGGCGCACAAGACTCACTCCGTCTGGGCGCTTCTTATAGGCGCCGATAAGATCAGTGTAGTCCTGCGTCCCGAGAAGCGGCATGTCCGACGGAACCACCACAACCGCATCTAATTTTCCAGTCAAGGCGGTGAGACCTAAGCTCAGTGACGCACCCTGGGTCGAGTCTTCCAGTTCCTCGTTTCTGGCAATAGTGATCGGGAACCCGGCTATCTCAGCCTCGACCCGCTCTCTGTGGTGGCCGGTGACGACCACCAGCTCATCGACACCTGCCCCTGAAAGTGCGATCAGTTGCCGCTTGATCAGTGGGACACCCGCGATCTCTATCAGGCTTTTGGGGATGGACCCCATTCGTCGACCCTCACCCGCGGCCATAACGACTGCACCAACTACAAGTCGGCTATACAGACCACCTCCACCTTTGAGAATACAACCCACTAGGCAACCTCGACCTTCGAGACCCGTGCTTGCCCCATATCGACCCGTCTTTTAGTCGAAACGAGTTGGCCAAGCAAAGAGATTACGATCTCTTCGCTAGTCTCGGCACCGATATGAAGACCAGCGGGCGAGACCAGCCGCTTCAGATCGGACGGAGCTACGTCGTCTTTCGCGAGCTGAGTCAGTATCTTGTCAGCCTTACGCTGGCTCGCGATAAACCAGACTTTTGATGTTGTCCTGGCTAATGCATTGGAAATGGACTGTTTGTCTTTTCGCCCCTGAGTGGCGACGATGCAGTACTCGTATGTTTTAGCCAGCTCATCGCCAGAAGCATACAAATCGACCGGTATACCAAGCTGAGGCCCAATTACCGTTAACAGCTCAGCGACGGGCGTTTCCCCTATAACTGCGATGCTTTCGGTGGGCTTAAACGGCTCAACCAGGAGGTGGATACTGCCCCCTGAGTGGCAAGCCATGTGAACATCTCTGACGCGATCAACTGTTTTGGTTTCGCCAGTTGAGGGCTGAATTCGCACCGTCATCTGGTCCCCTGAGCCCATGGCGTCAGCTACTGCCTTCTGGATCACAGGCTGGGTGCAGCCGCCACCTATCCAACCATGAATCGTCCCATCAGACGTGACCACTGCCTTGTCGCCGACAGTCGCAGACGATGGAGACTCAACCTCTATCACCGTAACGATCGCATAGGGCTCTTGTTGTTCCTCGCAGCGTTGTAACGCGGCGATCCATTGGTTTGAGACAGAATTACCCATTCTCTTTCTCCTGTGACATTCAGTTTAGCCCCCTGACAGAGCTCTCCAACTCCGTTAAGTTGGCTGCGCTATACCAGTTTTTGACCAACGGCTTAATCAGTTGGATACACTGGCTCATACCGGCGACCGTTTTATTTGGGTAGAACCACTCGACGGTCGCACCGCGGCCCCGAACCCGCCGCAAGACGTCCCTAAGATCAGTCGGCTGGTCGGTATCGTAACCGTCAGAAAACACCCAGACTCGAGTCCGACGGTTTAGACTGATTGCGTTATCTTCGAAGCAAATCTGCCGAATACACCAAGCGATTTTAGTGCCCCCTTGGAATCCTGCAGTAACGGCGTCGATCTTCTCTTGGATCTTGGGGTTGTCTCGCAATAAAAATTCGGTGATTTCTGAGTAACGGACATGAAAAACGAATACCCTGACAGGTAACCAGCGGGAGAAAGCCCTAGCTAGACGTAAATAGAACGCTGCGTACGATTCCATAGATCGTGAGACATCAATCACCATAACGATCTGCGGAGTCTCCCTCCGACGGACCTGCCAACTCGGGATCAAGCCATCGCCTGCGAACCGGATCATGCTCTGGGCTGTTTTCCTAATATCTAGGGTCCTGCCGCGGTCTGACAGACGCCACCGCCGGGTTGGTACGTTTAACAACTGTTGTCTCACTGCTCTCGCGATGCGTTCCAGAAGCGTCAGATCTGAAGGCATCCACTGAGATTCAATGTCTCGTCCGATGGGATCAACGGAGCTCGCGCCGCCGGCCGCCTTTTGCTTTTTCTGTTGCTCAATCTGATCGTCAGATATTGCTGGGGAATCGCCGACAACTGGAGCAGTTCCGGCGGCTGACTCAGCCATCGACTGAGATTTCTCAATCATCTGCCTCAGGTCCCTTGATTTTCGGGTGCTGCCCGTAACTTTCACCGAGCCCTTGGTTTTATGTGGAAACCAAAATAACTGAAAAAGCTCAGACCATATTTTCCAGTCCTTGAGTGACCGGCAGGCGATCGGGCGCCAAAGCTGTTCAACACGAGCCACACCCACACCAGGCCCCGCGAGGCCTAATACCTCGATAAATAACTCAGCGTCACGGGTCGTAGTTTGGAGACCGTTCTCACGCAGATAACGGCAAAACTCTGCAACACGCCCGACAGGCAGTCCTGGTTCAGCCGAGTAATCGTTGGAGCACGTCTTCACTGACATCTGTCCTGTCCCTAGCGGTCTTAATCAGGCAACTCAATGATCCCTTAATCAATAATGGGTCATCAGGTAAAGAATGCATCCCATGCAAGGTGAGAGCCCTCAGCCAATCGATCGACTCAGCGATCCCTGGTTTCTTCTCTAGATCTTCCTTCCGCAATGTGTTCACGAACTGAGCAGATTGCTCGACCAGCCGAAGATCAGCCTCAGGTACTTTGATTCGAAGGATTTCAGCCTCACGAGACACATCTGGGTACTCGAGATAGTGGTAAAGACACCGCCTGCGAAGCGCATCCGAAAGGTCGCGAGTCCCGTTGCTGGTCAAAATCACTATCGGGACAGTAGTCGACTGGACAGTACCAATCTCTGGGATCGAGACCTGATAATCAGACAGAGCCTCCAGCAGGTACGCCTCGAATGCTTCGTCGGACCGGTCAATCTCGTCAATCAGTAACACCGCTCCGTCGGGCTCCTGTAAAGCCCTCAGAATAGGTTTCTTAATCAAGAATTCTTCTGAGTAAATCGATGCCGACTCAACTCGCTTTGCGGCCGCCTCAGCCAATCGAATCTCTGTTAACTGACGGCCATAGTTCCATTCATAGACTGCGTCGTGATGGTCAAGTCCCTCGAAGCATTGTAACCGGATCAGTGGCCGATCCAACATCTCTGACACCGCTTTTGCCAGCGCGGTCTTACCCACACCAGCGTCACCCTCGAGTAACAGAGGTCGCCCGAGACTTATCGCGAGGTGAATTGATCCCGCAAGTTGGTCATCACAGAGATACTCGGACTGGCGCAAACCAGTCCGAATCGACTCCAGGGCGGACTTGAGTTGGTCAACCATCAAGACACTATCTAGCTTGCAGGCTTCTTACCAAAAAGACCGCCAAACCAGCTCTTCAACAGTGCCCAACAGACTGCTAGGCCGTTGAGCTCGTTAGCAGTCTCAGAGTGAGATTCATTCGCGCCCGTATCCGCCGAGTGAGTCACCTCAGATCCGCCCAGAGCCTGGGCTTTCGTAATAAAGTTATCGACAAATTGCTTCAGGATGACATCCGAAACCTGAACCATCATACGCCCGCCGAATTGGGCAAACTTACCGTTCACGATCACGGTCGCCAGACCAACGAGTATAGACTGCCCGTCGACTTCCTCTATCGTCGCTTCCAACTCCATCGACGCAGAGGAACCGCCCTTGTCAGCCCCCTTACCTTTCAGGACCAATGACTTGTTGGCGACATCCATCGACAAGATTTCAACCTCACCACCAAACTGGGCGGTTGCAGGACCCACCTTGACTTTTACCGATCCTTTGTACGCGTTATCGCCGAGCTTCTCGCCGAGACTCGCGCCCGGCATGCAGGATGCGACAGACTCAAGATCTGAGAGGACAGCCCATGCGTTTTGCGCGGGCACCCCCAACTCGTATCGTTTATCCAGTTTTACTTCCACATTATTCTCCTAGAGCTGGACGCCCTCTTCCTTCAGTTTCTTCCAGATACGATACGAGGTGTGCGGCATATCAATATGTGTCACACCTAAGTGAGCAAAAGCATCAACCACTGCCGACGTGAAGGTTGGGATCGACCCTACGTGTGGGGACTCTGCCACGCCTTTGGCCCCAATCGGATGGTGCGGTGACGGTGTCACGGTATGATCGGTCTCCCATGTTGGAGTCTCAACTGCGGTTGGAAGGAAGTAATCCATCAATGTATTACCCAGCAGATTACCCTGCTCGTCGAATGGCATTTGCTGCCCCATGGCAACCGCAAACCCCTCTGTCAGTCCACCATGAATCTGGCCATCGATGATCATCGGGTTGATGCGAGTACCACAATCATCCAGCGCATAGAATCGACGGATTGAAGACTCTCCGGTTCCTTTATCAATATCAACTACGCAAAGATAAATACCGAACGGATAAGTGAAGTTTGGTGGATCATAGTAGTGGACGGCTTCTAGACCAGGCTCGAGGCCCTCTGGTGGCTGCTGATAGGCCGCAAACGCAATGTCAGCCATGGTCTTAAACTGCTCATCGTTACCCCGGACCTTGAAACGGTCGATCTCCCAATCAAGGTCCCCTTCAGAAACCTCAAGCAGATGCGCCGCAATTTTCTTGGCCTTGGCATGGATCTTACGAGCCGCCATGGCAATCGCCGCACCCGCGACTGGAGTCGACCGCGATCCATAAGTTCCAAGACCGTATGGTGCGGTAGAGGTGTCACCTTCTTCGACCTGAATCACCTCACTCGGGATCCCCAGCTCGCTTGCTATGATCTGGGCATAGGTCGTCTGGTGTCCTTGGCCCTGCGTAATTGTCCCCATCCTGGCAATCGCACTGCCCGTCGGGTGGATCCGAATCTCGCACGAATCGAACATACCAACACCGAGGATGTCACACATCTTCGTGGGACCTGCGCCGACTACCTCAGTGAAAGTTACTAGGCCGATCCCCATCAAGGTTGGACAAGTAGGGTCGTTCCGTTTCTGCTCTTGCTCGGCGCGCAATGCCTTATAATCCACCGCGTCGAGTACCTTCTCAAGCGCAGTATGATAGTCGCCTGAGTCATATTCGAAACCAAACGCACTGGTGTATGGGAACTGTTCCTTACGGATAAAGTTCTTTCTCCGAATCTCAGCCTTGTCCATATTCAATTTCTGAGCGAGGACATCGACCATGCGCTCGATCAAATACACAGCCTCGGTGACACGGAAAGAACACCGATAGGCAACACCTCCGGGCGCTTTATTCGTATAAACACCCTTCACACTGCAGTGCGCAGCGGCAATGTCATAGCTACCCGAGCAGATATGGAATAAGCCGGCAGGGAATTTTGTCGGATCGGCACACGCGTCGAATGCCCCATGATCGGCAATGACATCAACTTTTAGTCCAAGAATCTTGCCATCTTCAGTCGCCGCCAAATGACCATCCATGTGATAGTCACGAGCAAAGGCCGTCGTTGAGATATTCTCTACACGGTCCTCTGACCACTTCACCGGCCGTCCCAATACAATCGACGAAACAATTGCGCAGACATATCCCGGATAAACCCCAACCTTGTTTCCGAAACCACCACCAATATCTGGACTGATGATACGGACCTTGGACTCAGGGACACCGCTCAACATGGACACAACTGTCCGAACGACATGCGGAGCCTGCGATGTCATCCAGGTCGTTAATTCACCCTTGATTGGATCGAAACTCGCTACACATCCACAGGTCTCCAGTGGACACGGATGGACGCGGGGGTAATGCATGTGCTGCGACACGGTCACAGGCGCGTTAGCAAATGCCGCATCGGCGGCCGATTTATCGCCTGCCTCCCAGGTAAAGATGTGGTTGTGATGATCCCTTGCACCGTGAGCACCTTCTGTCTTCCCGGCCAAATCTTCACGCAACACAGGAGCGTTTGGTTCAAGAGCTTTATACGGATCTATGACGACCGGCAGTTCTTCGTATTCCACTTCAACTGCCTCAACAGCGTCAGCTGCAATGTACCGGTCATCGGCAATAACGATTGCAACTTCCTGCATCTGAAAATGCACCTTTTCATCTGCAAGAACCGCCGCCACGTCTCCCGCGAGAGTTGGCATCCAATGCAAATTCAACGGCTTCAAATCATCGGCCGTCAAAACGGCATGTACTCCAGGGATAGCCATGGCCGGGTCTTTGTTGATCTTTTTTATACGTCCGTGAGCTATCGGCGAACGGACGATATCCATGTGCAACATGCCCGGGAGTTTAATGTCATCGCAATACTGGCCTTTGCCTTGGATAAAGCGGGCATCTTCTTTTCGGAGACGGGAGTCTCCCATCCCTTGCAGTTCAGCTTTACGCTCTTCAGGTGTTTTGACTGGTGCGTTCATGTGTCCTCCCGATCAGGCTGTTGCCGATTCTTTTTGTTGTAATTTAACGGCGGCTGACTTAACGGCCTTCACGATGTTTTGGTATCCCGTACAGCGGCACAGATTGCCGCTCAAACCAGTACGAATCTCGTCTTCTGTTGGATTCGGATTTTCTTGTAAAAATCGATATGACCGCATCAACATCCCTGGCGTACAGAATCCGCACTGTAAGCCGTGCTCTTCATAAAAAGCTTCTTGGACAGCGTGGAGGACCCCTCCTTCAGCAAGGCCTTCAACTGTTTTCACGTCACAGCCGTCGCACTGCACAGCCAGATGGGTACAGGCTTTGACGCTTTCCCCATCAATATCGACCGTGCATGCCCCACAATGACTTGTCTCACAACCGATGTGAGCGCCAGTGAGATTCATTTGCTCTCTTAGGAAATGAACGAGAAGCATCCGGCTATCGACCAGCTGCTCAATTTCCTGACCGTTTAGGTTCATTTTCACAATTTGCTTTGCCATGTTTATTGTCCTGTCTGATTAGCTTGCTTTCGCCAGCGCTTCGTTGATCGCACGCTGAACCATCTGGCCAGCCATCGCTGTCTTGTATTCAGCATCACCGCGTAAGTCTTCCGCCGGATCACAAATCTCCATTGCCTTAGACGCCGCCTGACGAATAAGATCATCCGATGCTTGCTGTCCCATTAAGACAGCCTCAGCGTCGTGAGCCCGCAGCGCTGTCGGACCAAGATTCGTTAACGTGATTCTGATATGGGAGATTGTGCTGCCATTCAGCGCAACGACCACTGCACACGCTGCTGTTGCCCAATCACCCGTTTTCCTCTTGAGCTTTTTGTATGCGTAACCAGCGCCCTGAGGGAATGCCTTGACAGTGATCTCTGTCAGGATGTCGCTCTCTTCCAATGCGGTCCAATAAGTGCCTAGGAAAAATTCACTCGCGGGAACCTTGCGAGTGCCACTCGGCCCAGCAATTGTCATTACCGCATCACAGGCAAGGGCCAGGGCAGGATGATCATTGGCGGGATCGCCATGTGCGATATCCCCACCAATAGTTCCACGATTCCTGACCTGAGGATCAGCAATTAATTTAGCAGCTTCCGGCAGTAACGGAAC
>RGHP01000111.1 GCA_010024125.1 Gammaproteobacteria bacterium
AGAAGGAGACTGTGTTCGATGGCAACAATTTCTAATATATTCATAGATCAGGATGCTGACTTTACTACTACAGTAACAGTCAATGATTCTGGTGGCACTGCACTTGATTTGTCAGGTTACACTGCACTTGCAATGATTCGTAAAACATATCAATCCACAAGTGCAACGACATTTACCTCGACATTTGCCAATCCACGAACATCTGGTCAAATCACAATTTCACTAACAGACACGCAAACTGCCGCTCTTGAAGCTGGGAGATACGTTTATGATATGGTCATAACGGATGCTCTTGGTGTCAAAACAAGAGTGGTAGAAGGTATTGCAACAGTCAATCCAAGTGTATCAAGGTAGAAAACTATGTCTATTCAAGCAAAGGTAAATACCCCAAGAAGTGTAGTAGGTTCGGTTTCTCAAGGAAACCAACCACAAGTGACTCGTGTTAATGTGTCGTTGAATAGTGTTTCAGCGGCCAATGATGTCGATGTCACTTCATTCCCTCTTACTGATGGAGCGTTACTACAATGGAATGAAACCACTAAAAAGTGGACGGCGAGAAACGAACTTGGAACAACTAGCGGCACTCTAAGGTTGAGTGGTGGAAGTTTTTAACAATAGGAAGAAAACAAAATGGCATTAACATTACAAATTAAAAGATCTACTGGATCAGTAGCGCCATCATCTCTGCAAGACGGTGAACTCGCCTATACCCACGGTAATGAGAAACTTTATATCGGTGATGGTTCTACTGTCAAACTAATTGGTGGTAAGTCTTACAATGATTTGATTGATCATACGGCTGGTACATTGACTGCAAGTTCAGCAGTTATTGTTGACAGCAACAATGCAATCAGCGACTTTATCGTTGGTAACAATGGTACAACTGGTGGTGCAATCAAATTTAAAGAAGGTACTTCAAACGGTACACACCATGTTCAACTGAAAGCACCAAATTCTTTGGGTGCGTCTTTAGAACTTGAACTGCCTGGCACAGATGGTACATCTGGACAGTTCTTGGCAACAAACGGTTCTGGTACACTTTCGTTTGCATCAGTTCCATCTGGTACATTCACGCTGTCTGCTGATAGTGGTGCAGATGACTCATTCTCAACTGGACAGGTGTTGACATTTAGTGGTGGCACTGGTATTGATACGACAGTATCAAACAACGAAATCACAGTTGACATTGATTCAACAGTTGCAACACTTACTGACACTCAGACACTTACAAACAAGACACTGACAGCTCCAGTTATTTCGTCTATTAGTAACACAGGAACATTGACACTTCCAACAACAACTGGTACAGTTGCATTGACAAGTGACATTCCTACAGACAATGCTTCGTTAGCAAACGGTGCTGGATATATGGGAATGCCACAACTATTAAATCCAACTTCTCCGTATACATTAATAGCTTCAGATGCAGGCAAACAAGCGTCTGGATTTGCGAGCGTGATGAAATCAATTTCTCCAGGAACGATTAATATCGGCAAACCATTGCCGGAGGATGGGTTGGTGATGGCCGAAAATCAGCAGCAACAAGTGCAAAATGATGCACTTCAGCAAGTCACAGAGTCGACAGTTGTCCGATTGAACGGAGAAATCCGGCTGCTGACTGGCGAAAACCAAGTATCGGAGGAATCATTGCTGGATTTCATGAACGAACAGGGTTTATCGCGGTCAGAGATATTGGCTGTTTTGTCAAATCCTGATGGTAATCGTTTAAAGAAATCGAAAACGACTGAAGATCTGTTGATGACAGAGAACTGGTTGCAAACCAAGGCTATGCGTGAGACCACGATCGATGGATTACTGAATGAGTCGACTGAGACGCTGACCAAACCAGTTGGTTTGATCCTTAAGGAAGTGCTTGCTGTCCAGTTGAAGACACAACTCAGCAGAACGACCCCATCTGATGTTGTTGAATTAATTGGAAGCAAGGCAAGCATACAGCATCTGGCGAATGCCACAGTTCAAGATAATGGTGGAGGCGAGCCGGTCTTTGATTTTCTTGAGTTAATGGATTTGGCTCGTTCGAATAGTGACCCTGAAACAGCGTCTCAAAACCAACGCGAGACGGGCTCACTATTTGCCAATTCTATCCGTTCGTCTTCTGAGACAACGATGACCCAGTCAGAGTTGAAAGATTTTCGTTCATTTCTCGCCGATCATCTGCGGCGAGCAGAGACAATTCAACAACTGACAGATCGGTTAGGCGCTTTCGTCGCAAAGCAGGTGACTGCGCAAATTAGTCAAGGGCGCTGGAGTGTCGACCTTACCTTGCATCCAGCTGAGCTAGGCAGTATTAAAGTGGATATGGAGATGACAGAGCGTGGTCTTGAAGCAACGTTCCGCGCGAGTCAGGCGGTGACTCGTGATTTATTGATGGAGTCGATGCCGCGGCTAAAGCAGTGGTTTGAGGAAGGTGGCATCAATGTTGCATATTCTGGATTGTCGCAGGACTCAGGTATGAACCAGTCAATGCATCACGAGCAAGCGAACGAATCCGCGCAATCGATGAACGATTCGTTGATGGTGGCAGAGCCTGACCAGCAGGCAGAGACAAACGACGTCGTAGGAAGTGGTCCTGGGCGATTGGATATTCGAGTATAAAGAGGATTTGAGATGGCAGACGAACAAGTTGATGGTCAGGAAGAAGGGAAGAAAGGCGGTCTAATCAAGATCGTACTTCTTGTCGTTGGTATCGTCTTCGTTGTGATGCTGACGATCGGACTCACGCTGTATTTTACTGGATTTTTTGATCCCGGCGCCGAGGAAGCTGCCGAAGAGCAGATACAAGCGTTAGAATCTGAAGCCGCACAAGCTGCAGAGCAGGCGGCACAGCAACCAGCAAAGATCCAACTCGAGGCTCCGGCAGTTGAAAAGTTCGAGACTGTCTACTACGAGCTTGATCGCGAATTCCTTGCAAACGTATCTGACTCAAGAAAAGTCATGCAGACAAAGTTGGCGATCATGACTCACTATGATGAACAGGTCATCGCTAACATTGAGAAGCATGTATTCGCCGTGCGCTCTGAGGTGTTGGATATCATGCGGCAAGTGACCGAGAACGATTTGGTTAGCCCAGATTTTCGAACTAATCTTGCCGAAAATATTCGGATCGCGATGAATGCAACCTTGGAAGAAGCTGAAGACTTTGGCGGAATCGAAAAAGTGTATTTCGTCGAATTCATTGTTCAGTAGGAGACGACCCAGTGGCTGATACAACACTGACTTCTGAAGAATTGGATGCGTTGAACGCAGGTGTAAATTCAGGAGAAATTGAAGTCGATACAGGTCTGAACGTGCATGCCAATGTCGTTAAGCACGATCTGACTGCAGAAGACTCAACGCTTGGTATCAATCTCTCTGCTATTGATATGGTCAACGAGCGCTTTGTTCGTATGTTCCGTCTTGGGCTGCTTGAGGTATTACGAACAAGTCCGCGTGTAAATTTGACCAAAGCAAAGATCATGAAGTTTGGTGAGTATTTACCCGATCTGAAACCACCTCTATCAGTCACAACCATCAGGGCAAACCCCTTACGTGGGTCGTCGATGGTTCTCATTGAGCCGAATATTATTTTTTCAGCGCTCGACAATTTCTTTGGAGGATTTGGCCGAGGTATCGGGACACTGCCGCCGGGACGATTATTTACTCCGACAGAGAGCCGTATTATCAAGCTCATGTTGGATCAGTTATTTATGTCCCTGCAGGAAGCCTGGTCTCCGCTATTACCGATGGAGATCGAGGCTGTTGGTTCAGAAATTAATCCGCAGTTTGCTCAGATCGTTGACGAGAATGAGCTTGTTATTTTGTCACGCTGCGAGATTGAAATCGGACAGAACGTCAATGGCTTCATCGATATCGTGTATCCATATGCGGCTGTGAAACCGTATCGAGAGTTATTGAAGAGCCGTCTTCGTACCGGGGAAAGCGATGATGAAAAAGATCGTACCTGGATTCACAATATGGAGCTCGCCGCGGGTGATGCGACCTTGGGAGCGAAGGTAGAGTTGGCGAAGGTGAAGATACCAGTAAGTGCATTTGAACAGTTAGAAGAGGGGCAGGTATTGTTCTTTAAGAAACCTGACTTTGCTCGGCTGTTAATCAATGAAATTCCAGTCTATGAGGTTGCTGTGGGTACACACGGCACTCAAGTAGGTGTGCGAATTGAAAACCCAATCAAACCTGATGATTCAAACGAATAATCAGCCACTAACAGGAGAATGACGGTGAGCGAATTTGAAACAGACGAAAAAACAGAAGGTACAGCTGAAGCTGAAGTTACTGAGGAGAAAAGCGAAGACGGTTCGGAATCCAAGCAATCAATGAATCGCGAAGTGATTCAGAATATCCCAATCACTCTCGCAATCGAGGTAGGCCGAGCGTCTCTCAAAATCCGTGATTTGATGCGATTGACACAGGGAAGTGTTGTCGAACTCGACCGTCTCGCTGGAGAACCTCTCGATATCGTCGTGAATGATACGGTCGTCGCTCAGGGTGAGGTGGTCTTGGTCAATGATCGGTACGGCGTTAGATTGACCAAAGTTGTTTCGGCAGCGGACCGGATCAAGAACTTATGATGGTTGGTTAAGTGGAATTTGTAGACTGGGCTTCATTTGCCGCCAGTTTTGGATTGGTCATTGGACTAATACTGGTCACTTTGTGGGGTTTTAAACGATACGGGCAAATCCAGTTCCCGAAAAAGCATGGTGAAGCAGCAATCCAAGTCGTCGAGTCTCATGTTATGGGGCCGCGCCAACGCGTGATTCTAATTCACTGCGACAATCAACGTATTTTGGTGGGATTGTCCCCTCAGGGGTTTGCTCATCTCGGTCAATGGACCTCTGATGCAACGCCTCCCGACCCATCATTTGCGGCGGCACTAGAAGCAGCGGACACAGGCCAAAAATAAATCATCGGCTAAATCTGTAGCACGCATAACAGATGCGTTGATCGCGTCTGGCACCCTAATTGCAATCTTTAAATTCAAAGCTTCGATTTCTGACTAAAAAGAATCTAAGTAATTGAATTTAAGGAATTTAATTTGATGTCAATTTGTCGTCACAAGAACTGTCGATGCCTTCAGACCATCTGTCGAGCACTGTTCTTTATCATGACCTCTGTATTTTTTGCAGGACCGGTGGTGGCGGAAACCTTGCCGATTATGACGGTGATTGAACAAGAAGGTGCGACTCAGTATAGCCTCACATTGCAGCTTCTTGCATTGATGACATTGCTGTCTCTGTTGCCAGCACTACTCTTGGGTATGACGTCTTTTATCCGAATTATTATTGTTCTGTCGTTATTGAGACAAGCGCTTGGTACCATGCAGACACCGCCCAATCAGGTGTTACTTGGAATTGCTTTATTTCTCACTCTCTTTGTAATGGCACCTGTGTTTACCTCGGTTTATGACACAGC
>RGHP01000112.1 GCA_010024125.1 Gammaproteobacteria bacterium
TTACCCGGCGTGCAAATAAAACAGAACTGGCAGTCTTGCCAGATTGTATCCGGCACTGCGTGATAGTCAGGCTGTCCTGATGCTGTAATCGGTAAGTAATGAGGCGTCAGCCCAGCCATAAAGGCCGCACCTTCGTAAATTTGATAAAACGGATTCGGCATCACCACCAAACCGCCGCGTGACCGGTCGGCTGCAGCTTGGACAGCAGCAAAGATCGCTTCGCGCGTCCCGTTCACAGGAATGACCTGTGTTTCAGGGTCAACTGCTGCATTCTGAAGTGAAAAGCGTTGGTTCAACCAGCTCGCAATCGTCTCACGTAACGTATCAGTCCCTTTCGTGGTTGGATATTTTGCGATCAGGCCCATGTTGTCTGTGAGTGCATCAAGGACGAACTGTGGAGGGGCGTGTTGTGGTTCACCAATGGATAACGGAATTGGCTTGAGCCCTTCGGGCGCCTCGACACCAGCGAACAGCGCGGCGAGCTGCTCAAACGGATAGGGTTTGAGTCGTTTGAGATCAGGATTCAGCATCTGATAAAGCTCCACTGAGGGCGTTGAGTTCGTGCTCCAACCGGTCTTTGAGACGACCAATGAATTCGTCATCATACAGATTGTCACCACGACTGTCGGTTACATAGAATACGTCTTCCACGCGCTCACCGAGGGTTGCGATTTTTGCGGTGGAGAGATCGAGTCCAAACTCAGCAAAAACACGACCAACGGTGGTCAAAAGCCCGGCGCGATCTGGCGCAATAAGCTCAATCAACGTACGTTTCCCTTCGAGGTCTGGCCGAATCGAGACATTTGCGGGCAAATTAAAATATTTATGCGCACGAGGCGTTCGTCGAGTCCCTGCGTTTTCGATGTATTGTCCAAGTGCTGCTTGTTCAAGACCGCGTAAGAGTCGTTCTTGGTCTTCAGAGTCAGTCACGGGTTGGCAAGTCGCATCATGCTGAACGATAAAGATATCGATTGATCGCCCTGCATCACTGGTGTGGAGCTTTGCATCCAGGACAGAGAGGCCAAGATCTGAAAAGCATGCGGTCAGATCGGCGAACAGGTGAACTCGGTTAGGGGTTGAGACAAGGACTTGGGTCGAGCCGATATCTGTGAGCGTTTGGTTGGCAGCGAGGGCGATCACTGTTTCTCCCTCGTTGGCTTCAATCAACGTTTCAAGATGCCAAGCCAATTCGTCAGACGAGTGGCTGACAAAGTATTCTTGTGACCATTGATCCCAAAATGCCTTGGCGTGTGATCGGATGGATGGCCTTACGAGTGCGAGCGCATCATTTTTCGTCTCTTCAATATAGGCTGCACGCCCAGGAAGCGAATCAAGTCCACGTGTCAGAAAATCTGTCGTGCCGTGGTACAACTGACGGAGCAGTGTGGCTCGCCAGCTTGTCCAGAGTTCAGGGTTTGTTGCCGTAATGTCGGCGACTGTTAGGCAAAGTAAATAATCCAGACGACGCTGATCACCGACAATTTCAGCGAACGCTTTTAATTCGTCAGGATCTGAAATGTCTTTCCGCTGTGCTGTCATCGACATCAAGAGGTGATTGTTGACCAGCCAACTGACGAGTCGAGCATCATATTCAGACAGTCGATGGTGTTTGCAGAAGTTGTACGCATCCACAGCACCGAGTTCAGAGTGGTCACCACCTCGTCCTTTTGCAATATCGTGAAATAGCGCGGCCAGATACAGCAGCTCGATTTTCGGCAGGCGTTGGGTGAGACGTGTGACGATTGGATAGTCTTTTCCGACAACGCCGGTGTAGAAGCGCGTGATATTCCGGATGAGCTGTAAGGTGTGTGCATCAACCGTATAAATATGGAATAGGTCGTGCTGCATCAGGCCCATGATTGGGCCAAATTCAGGAATGTAACGACTTAAGATCCCGTAGTAGCGCATCCGTCTTAACACTTCTGGCAACTTTTCTGGATAACGCATCAATTCCATAAAGTAGCTGATATTGACTAAGTCATTTCTGAAAGCGTCATCGATCAAATGACGTGCGGTATACATTTGACGTGTAGTTGATGCACGAAGCCCCTTGAGTTCAGGGTTCTGAGCGAGAAGGACAAAGGCCTCGAGTAATGCCGATGGATGGCGTTCAAAGCCATTGGGGTGGATCAATTCGAGATGTTGGTTCCTGATTTGCCAGCGGCTATTGATCTCGGTAACGACTGCATCAGACGGGTCTCTGAGCACTGTTTCCTCGAAGTTCTGTAGCAACATGTCGTTGAATTCACCAATGCGAAGCGTCATGCGATAGACCTGCTTCATAAATGCTTCAATGCGTTGCTTAGTATCTTCTAATTGAAAACCCATCATGTCGGCGACGGTCGCTTGGAGATCGAACAGGAGCCGGTTCTGTGATCGGCCGGCAGCCATATGCAATGCAAATCGAGTGCGCTTTAAGAACTGCTCAGCCTCATCAAGTAAACGAAATTCATTCTGCGTCAAGAGACCTTCATCGACCAAGGTGATCAGCCGAGTGGTCCGGAAATGTTTTCTGACGACCCAGATGATGGTGTGTAAATCGCGAAGTCCGCCCGGTGCGTTTTTGATATCGGGCTCGAGCCTGTTATCTGAGTCGTCATGCTTGGCATAACGTTCATTTTGCTCGGAGACTTTGGCTTGATAGAAGGCTTCTGTACTCCAACCCGAGTCATCGAACGCGAGGCTTTCTAGGTCTCTGAGCATCTCGATTTTCGCACTGATTGGACGCGATTCAATCAAGCTAGTCGCGATGGTAATGTCATCGCGCGCAAGAGTTTTACAGTCTTCAAACGACCGAACCGCGTGCCCGATGTCTAAATTGAAGTCCCATAAACGGGTTGTAAATGTGGTGAGCGCATCGGTCGATGATTCGATTGCGGACTGTTCACCCAAGATCAGAATGTCGATGTCTGAGAAGGGATGGAGCTCACCACGGCCGTAACCACCGACAGCAAATAGACCCAAGGATTGATCATTGAGACCTGCCTCATTCCACAAAGCGCTCAGAACACGATCCATGACCATGGCGCGAGCGCCAAGGAGATAATCAATAAAAATCCCCTGAGCAAATGCTTGGGCCAAGAGCTCGTGTTGTTCTTTGAGATATGTGCGTATCCCTTGGGGGCTCAGATCGGTGGGCTCACCAAGCTCGGTAGACAAAGGGCCTGTGATCAGCGCCATCAACCAATCCTTGGGAAGGTTTCATCACCTTCCCGATAGGTCAGAATCTCGTATCCAGTGGGCGTGACAAGTACCGTGTGCTCCCATTGTGCTGATAACTTCCGATCTTTGGTTACAGCAGTCCATCCATCCGATAAGACGCGAGTGTGGCGTTTACCTTGATTGATCATTGGCTCAATGGTGAAGGTGATCCCTTCTGTTAACGTGACCCCTGTTCCTGGGCGTCCGTAATGCAGGACCTGCGGGTCTTCATGAAACACTTTCCCGATGCCGTGGCCGCAGAATTCTTCAACGACAGAGTAATAGTTACTCTCGGCATAGGTTTGAATCGCAAAGCCGATATCGCCAAGTCGAGCACCTGGTTTGACGAGTTCGATCCCTTTGTACATACATTCTTGCGTGATCTGGATTAATCGATCGGCGAAGGGTTTGACCTCGCCAACGGTGTACATCTTACTGGTGTCGCCGTGGTAGCCATCTTTAATGACAGTGACATCGATGTTGATGATGTCACCACGCTTTAGTTCTTTACCGTCATCGGGAATGCCGTGGCACACCACGTGATTGATGCTGGTGCAAATCGATTTCGGAAAGCCACGGTAATTCAGTGGAGCGGGGATCGCTTGTTGTACATTGACAATAAAGTCATGGCAGATGCGATCAAGCTCACCGGTCGTGACGCCTGGTTTCACGTGCTCTTCAATCATCAATAGGCACTCGGCCGCGAGCTTGCCGGCGACGCGCATGCCTTCAATATCAGCTGGTGTTTGGATGCTATGGGCCACGGTGACTCCTTAAATTAGGCGCGTAGTATGCCAGATGTGGCATTCCAGTAGAAAGTTGTTATAATCCGCGCCGCTTTAACTCGCGTTACTGTCATCAACCTGTCATGGGGTGCCTTTTATAAGGTCATGACAGGGGCTGTATCGCATTTGATTTAACCCCTGACAAGGAAATTACACATGGCAAATGTCAGCATGCGTGATCTGCTGAAAGCAGGCGCACACTTCGGTCACCAGACTCGTTACTGGAACCCAAAAATGGCACCTTTCATCTTCGGTGCTCGTAACAAAATTCATATTATCGACCTCGAATTGACTGTTCCTGCTTTGGATAAAGCAGTGTCTATCGTTCGTGGCATGGCTCAGAACAAAAACAAAGTTCTGTTCGTCGGTACAAAGCGCGCTGCAGCGAAAATCATCAAAGAGCAGGCAGAGCGCGCGGGTCAGCCATTCGTCAACCATCGTTGGTTGGGCGGTATGTTGACGAACTGGAAGACAATTCGTCAGTCAATCAAGCGTTTGAGAGAACTCGAAGCCAAGATGGGCGACGGCACGCTTGAAAAAATTTCAAAGAAAGAAGCATTGGATTTGTCACGTCAGCTTGAGAAGCTCGATCGCTCGATCGGTGGTATCAAGGACATGGGTGGTCTTCCAGATGCGATCTTCGTTGTTGACGTGAATCACGAGAAAATCGCGATTCAGGAAGCGAATAAGCTGGGTATTCCTGTGATCGGCATTGTCGATACGAACTCTGATCCAGATGGTGTTGATATTGTGATTCCAGGTAACGACGACGCGATCCGTGCGATCGAGTTGTACTCATCTGCAATCGCTGATGCGTGTATCGCAGGTGCGGCGGAAAGCCTTGGTAAGAGCGATTACGTTGAAGTTGCAGAAGAAGCACCAGCTGTCGAAGTGACTGAGAAGAAAGCACCAGCGAAGAGGGCGGCTCCGAAGAAAGCTGCTGAAGAAGCGCCAGTAGACGATGCTCCTGCTGCAGAGACCGCTGTTGAAGAAGCACCTGCTAAGAAAGCACCGGCAAAGAAGGCTGCTCCGAAAAAAGCGGCGCCGAAGAAAGCTGCTGAAGAAGCTCCAGCGGCCGACGCTACTGAAGATGACGCAAAAGACGCATAATTTTTGATTTAAAGAGGACTCAGCATGGCTGCTATTTCAGCTTCAATGGTTAAGGAACTGCGCGAACGCACAGGCCTTGGCATGATGGAATGTAAAAAAGCACTGGTCGAAGCCGACGGTGATCTTGAACTGGCAATTGAAAACCTGCGTAAGTCGTCTGGTATGAAGGCTGCGAAGAAAGCAGGTCGTGTCGCTGCTGACGGCGTTGTTCGTGTGGCAGTGAACGGTGGCCAAGGAACACTTCTTGAAGTGAACTCTGAAACAGACTTCGTTGCGCGTGACGACAA
>RGHP01000113.1 GCA_010024125.1 Gammaproteobacteria bacterium
ATCCCCAAGAAGAATGCGAGCGCCATGTTTTCAATAAAAATCGCCTTAACGAAGAGGCTAATGTAATGCTCCACCTTAAGCCTCCTTCATTTTACTATTTGGTGCGATTTTGAACTCATCGGCCTCAACTTGAGCCGTCTTCCATGCACGGATACCCCAAATAAGGAACCCGATAATAAAGAACGCAGATGGTGGCAACAGCATCAAGCCGTTGGTGTAGTACCAGCCGCCTTCAGTGACTTTACTCAACACTTCAATGCCGAAAACAGAACCTGATCCGAACAATTCACGGATGAACCCGACAACCATCAAAATGGCTCCGTACCCGAGACCGTTACCGATACCATCAATAAATGAGTCAACCGGACCATTCTTCATAGCAAACGCTTCGGCACGACCCATGACGATACAGTTGGTAATGATCAGTCCAACGAATACAGATAACTGCTTCGAAATCTCATAAGCAAACGCTTTCAAAATCTGATCAACCACGATCACCAAAGACGCAATAATCGTCATCTGCACGATGATTCGAATCGAGCTTGGGATTTGTGAACGAATCAACGCAACAAACATGCTTGAAAATGCTGTTACAGCAATCACCGCAAGCGACATCACAAATGCGACTGACATACTTGATGTCACAGCGAGTGCCGAACAGATACCAAGTACTTGAAGCGCGATAGGGTTATTGTTGACGACCGGGTCGAACAACAGTTCTTTCGTTTTCGCCATTAGATCCGTCCTTGTTTCAAATTATCCAGAAACGGCTTAAAGCCTGCATCTGACATCCAGAATTTCAATAGGTTATCGACACCACGCGATGTAAGAGTGGCTCCAGACAGCGCGTCAACACCATAACTGTCTGAGCGGTCAGCACCGCCTTTCACCAAACGAAGGGCAACAGCATCACCGTTATATACCTGCTTTCCAGTCCACTGCGCCTTCCAGTTCGGGTTGTCGACTTCGCCACCCAAGCCTGGTGTTTCTGCGTGTTCGTAGAAACCAAGCCCAGCAACTGTATTTCCGTCGCCTTCCAATGCCATAAAACCATACAGCGTTGACCACAGACCGTAGCCATGGATCGGCAGAATGATCTTCTCAATCTGATCACCATTTTCGATCAGGTAGATTTTCGCAATTTTCGCCTGACGCTTGATCGAAGCGATATCTTCTTCACCTGATAACACGCGGTTCATCGACGGATCTTTCGATGCTTTACGTTGGTTGTAACGCTCAGCATCCATTCCCTCAACGAACTCACCAGTTTCTAAATTGACAAGTCGCGTGGTAACGATCTGGAATTGATCCTGAATCGACTGTTGCGGATCATACAATCCAGCCGCCTGCAGAATATTCATCTGCATATTGGCTTTTTCGTTCACCGCCTGTGCTGGCCGCAGTATGACGGCAGCAGAACTCACTACGACCGCACACACCAGACACAGAACAAGTGCAACCGTGATGGTTTTTTGAACTGATTCATTATTGGACGACACTACGCAACTCCCTTCGCTTGATGTTGGCCTGTACCACAAAGTGGTCGATCAAAGGCGCAAACAAGTTACCGAATAAGATCGCCAGCATGATTCCCTCTGGGAATGCCGGATTCACTACTCGGATCAGTACAGCCATCAATCCGATGAGTCCGCCGTACCAATATTTGCCAGCATTTGTCATGGATGCAGACACAGGGTCTGTCGCCATGAAGATCATGCCAAACGCAAAACCACCAACAACCAAATGCCAGTACCAAGGTACGTTGAACATCGGGTTGGTATCAGAACCAATGACGTTGAACAGCAGTGAGGTCAACACCATACCGAGGAAGACGCCGAGGACGATCCGCCAGCTCGCGATCCCTTGCATCAAAAGAACAGCACCACCGATGAAGATCGCCAATGTCGACACTTCCCCGATCGAGCCAGGCACGTTACCAATAAAGGCATCGAACCATGTGAAGTTTGAAATCACTTGGTTTGCTGAGGCGAGCGCATCCACACCGCCCTGAGCCATGATGCCGAGCGCTGATGCGCCGGTATAGCCATCAGCTGCAACCCAAACTGCATCTCCAGAAATTTGTGCGGGATATGCGAAGTAAAGAAACGCACGCCCCGTTAGCGCTGGGTTCAAGAAGTTCTTACCGGTACCACCAAAGACCTCCTTACCGACGACAACACCGAAGGTGATGCCAAGAGCCGCTTGCCATAAAGGCAGATCCGGAGGACAGGTCAGTGAAAACAGAATCGATGTCACAAAGAAGCCTTCGTTCACTTCATGTCCACGCACCGAAGCAAACAACACCTCCCAGAATCCACCAACGATAAATACCGTCGCGTAAATCGGTAGGAAGTAGGCAAATCCATAGACCAGATTCGACCAAACTGAAGGGTTCTTCCAGTATTCAGCACCTGCAAGACCTTCGATAAACGCACCACGCAACCCATCAGGAGCAATTGCTCCTGCTGCGATCGCCTCAGATGCGTTTTGTCCTAGGAAAAATGCACCAAAGAAGATCGCTGGGAAGGTACAAAACCACACAGTGATCATGATGCGTTTCAGATCGATCCCGTCACGCACGTGGGCGGTCGACTTAGTAGTCGTCCCTGGCGCGTAAAAAATCGTATCCACTGCTTCATAGAGCGCATAGAACTTTTCAAACTTTCCACCAGGATGGAAATTTGGCTCAATGCGGTCGAGATATGCACGTAGTGACATCATCAACTCTCCAGCTCAATCGTTGTTAGGTTATCCCGAAGAATCGGGCCATATTCATATTTGCCTGGGCACACATAGGTGCACAGAGCGAGATCTTCTTCAGCCAATTCGAGCGCGCCAAGCTTCACTGCCATATCGGTGTCGCCAACGATAAGCGAGCGCAACAACTGTGTTGGTAGAATGTCGAGAGGCATCACTTTTTCATAGGTGCCCACTGGAACCATGGCTCGTGGAGAGCCATTGGTATTGGTTGTGTAATCCACCAACTTATTCGGCATTAACTTCGACAGATAGATACCCATCACTGAGTGCTTATTCGTTCCTGGTGACAACCAGCCAAAGGGCACACGATGTGTTCCCTCTTCAAGCACAGAGACCTGTTGGTGGTAACGCCCAAGATAGCCAAATACTCCGCTCGCTGTCCGACCACCTAAGATCGAACCAGACACAACACGATGCGAGCCATCAACCAACTCACCGGCAGTGAGTTCATCGAGAGATGCTCCGACACGAGTCACAAGAAGACGTGGTGATTTCACAGAAGGTCCTGCCAAACTAACCACACGCTCAGTCGACAAAACACCGTCTTTAAATAAGCGACCGATTGCGATCACATCTTGTGCCGAGACATGCCACACTTCTTTACCTTCACCAACCGGATCCAAGTGATGAATATGTGTTCCGACGAGTCCCGCTGGATGCTTACCTGAGAATGTCTCAACCTGAGCGGATCCTGCATCGAACACCGCTTGTGGATCGCGACACACAAAGACTGTGCCTTCAGTCAGCTTTGAAATAACTGAGATACCATCAACAAAGGCCTCTGGCTGCCGCGCAATCGCAAGCGCCTGATCGCCAGCCAATGGATTGGTATCCATCGCATTCACAAAAATCGAATGCGGCACCGCATTGATCGCGGGAATCTTCTCGTAAGGGCGGCGGCGTATCGCTGTCCAAAGGCCACTCTCAACCAACTCCTCGACAACCGCCTCACGCGTCAATGCAGCCAAGTCAGTGTGCGACTTAAACTTCACAGCGGTGTCTCTGCCATCCAGTTCGATCACAACCGATTGGAACACGCGACGTTCCCCCCGATTGATCTCGATGACTTTTCCTGAACCTGGCGCTGTGAATTGCACGCCGTCGTTTTTCTTGTCAGCAAACAACGGCTGACCCAGTTTGACCTGATCACCTTCTTGGACAAGCATGGTGGGCTTCATCCCAGGGTAATCAGAACCAATCACAGCAACGCGCTTAATGGCATTACCTTCTCCGATTTCCTGCTTTGGTGATCCTTTGATGGGCAAATCCAGCCCGGTTTTGATCTCGATCATCGAGTCCATTCCTACCTTGAAATTTCCGACCCTTGCGGAAGGCGTTCAAACTTAATGGCATAAAAACCTATGCCGATGGCGGTGCATGATTATAAGAAGACTTGTTCCGATTCGCCAGACTCAATCCGAAATTTCAGTAAATTTTTCGCAACTGCAACAAACAAAACCGAACTCACTGACATGGCTGTACGACTTCTCGCTCAGAATGACACATCGCTCACGAAGTTGATCTAGCCTCCAGTGAGGAGGAACAGCATGAAATCAATACAACTTGCGGCAAGACCTCGCATTGACGCCTTTTCAGCGAAAAGAAAGTCCCTCAAGGAGTTATCAACGAATGTCAACTTTGGCGAGTATGTGGTGTTTGTAGATGAGTCCGGCGACGCCAATCTTGACCCGATTGATCCGCGATTTCCGATGCTCAACCTGGTGTTCTGTATTATCCGAAAGGACCATTACTTCGACCACGTCACACCCAAACTCAAACAGTTAAAAGAAGCATTTTTTGGACACGCAGACTTGATCCTTCACGAATCAGATATGCGAAGGAAAACGGGTGCTTTTTCAATTCTTCGCGATTCAGACACCCACAAACGTTGGATGGTCCAACTTCTGAGATGGATTGATGACTCCGATGTGTCAGTGATCAGCGCATGCATTGACAAGGTTGCGCTCACCCGTCGCTACGCTCATCCCTTTGACCCTTACGATTTAGCGATTCGTTTTTGCCTGGAACGCACTCGCCAATTCCTGGCAGTCAACAACCAGATCGGAAGACCAACACAAGTCATTTTCGAGAGTCGTGGAAAAAAACATGATCAGACGGCTCAACTCGAGTTCCAACAGATCCTGACGCAAGCTAACCCACTCGGACATCACTTACCCGATTTCACCCACTACCCTCTCGAGTCATTATTCATTCCCAAAAAAGCGAACCTCGCAGGTCATCAACTTTGCGACCTACTGGCTCGCCCTCTCGCGAAATGGAGTTTTAATCCAGATTCTCACCAAAGACCCATGCAAATCATCAGGCCAAAGCTGATTGCGCATAAGGTATTCCCACAAACCGGTTGGCGTAGACCAAATCGATCAGGATATTCGAATTACTTCAAGGGATATACGCGATTCAACCCGTCAGCAAATGATTCACATGCCCCACGATAGCCACTCCAGCTCGTTTTCCGGACAATGCCATCGGTATCGGCCCACACTTCGACATTACATGGCTCGATATGGCTTTCTTTAAACCAACGATATCGAGTCGTGGACCCCTGATCA
>RGHP01000114.1 GCA_010024125.1 Gammaproteobacteria bacterium
TAACCCTCAATCCGGCCGACATCGAAGTTAATGTCTCGACCTGTCGATGCGAGCGAGCAAAACGTAAAGCGGAGCGCGTCGGTTCCGTAACTTTGCAGTCCCTCTGGGAATTGCCGTTTGGTTGCCTTCGCGATCTTCTCACGCATCTGCGGCTGCATCAGTGAGCCTGTGCGCTTCTCAAGCAATGCATCGAGTGAGATGCCGTCAATCAGATCGATTGGATCTAAAACGTTGCCCTTGGATTTGGACATTTTCTGGCCTTCGGCATCACGCACGAGACCGTGGACATAGACTGTTTTAAACGGCACTTCACCGGTGAACTTCAAGGTCATCATGATCATGCGGGCGACCCAGAAGAAAATGATGTCGAAGCCTGTGACCAGCACACTGGTCGGGTGATAGCGCTTCAATGCCTCGGTATCATCAGGCCATCCAAGCGTTGAAAACGTCCACAGAGCCGATGAGAACCAGGTATCAAGGACGTCATCGTCTTGTGTGAGTTGCACCTCAGGGCCGAGGTTGTATTTAGTGCGCGCGGCTGCGTCATCTTCAGCCACATAAATGGTGCCCGCATCGTCATAAAATGCAGGAATACGATGACCCCACCAGAGCTGTCTGGAGATACACCAATCTTTCAAATCACGCATCCACGCAAAGTAGGTGTTTTCCCACTGCTTCGGTACGAACTGAATTGAACCATTCTCCACGGCCTCGATGGCAGGCTTTGCCAGTGTCTCGACTGCCACAAACCACTGATCGGTGAGTAATGGTTCAATCACAACACCCGAACGGTCACCACGCGGAACCTTCAATGTGTGTGGATCGATTTTTTCCACTAGCCCAAGCGCATCTAAATCGGAAACGATTTGTGCACGCGCATCGAATCGATCCATTCCACGGTACGCTTCAGGGACCTCATCATTGAGTTTTGCGTCTTTGGTTAAGATGTTGATCATCGGTAACTGATGACGTTCACCCATCGCATAGTCATTGAAATCATGTGCAGGGGTGATTTTGACGCAACCTGTTCCAAATTCTGGATCCACGTAGTCGTCTGCAATTATTGGGATTTCTCGATCGGTGAGCGGTAATGCGACGGTTTTGCCAATGAAGTGGCTGTAGCGCTCATCCTCTGGGTGCACAGCAACAGCCGTATCGCCAAGCATGGTTTCTGGTCGTGTGGTCGCAACCACCAAATGGCCTGAGCCATCTGCCAGCGGATATCTGAAGTGCCAGAGTGAGCCTTGCTCTTCCTCGCTGACAACTTCTAAGTCAGAAATCGCGGTGTGCAGCACGGGGTCCCAGTTGACCAAACGCTGACCACGATAAATTAAACCTTCATCAAACAACCGGATGAACACTTCTTGCACCGCGCGCGAGCATCCATCATCCATTGTGAAGCGTTCGCGAGACCAATCAACAGAGGCGCCCATGCGACGCAACTGTTTGGTGATCATGCCGCCTGAGGTGTGTTTCCATTCCCAGACTTTGTCTAAAAACTTCTCTCTGCCCAAATCATGGCGAGAAATATCCGATGCCAATAACTGACGTTCGACCAACATTTGGGTTGCGATTCCGGCATGGTCTGTTCCGACTTGCCACAGCGTGTCGTGACCAAGCATCCGGTGATACCGGATCAAGGCATCCATAATGGTGTCTTGGAATGCATGACCCATGTGCAATGAGCCCGTGACATTCGGGGGCGGAATCATGATGGAGTAGGGCGTACCCTCACCGGATGGCGCGAAGTGCCCGTTATTTTCCCAGAATTCGTACCAACGCGTTTCGATGGCCGAAGGATCGTATGTTTTGTCTAAAGTGTCAGTCATGAACGCAGATCGTGTTGTGTGATCGGATATCCGTCAAATTTCAATTGTTTCCAGTTGGCTCGTGTGGTCTCAAGCACCGCAGATTCTTGCACCACAATTTCCACTAAGTGGTCAAAATGCGAGAACCATGATGGCAGTGTGCCACCCAAATTCACCAATACACCATGGCGATCGGGAGGATCCTGCCATCCGATACCAACAGGGGCTTTGGGTGAGTCGCCTTGATCGATTCCATGTGGGATGAAACTCTCATCATCCTCCCAAAGGAGTTGATCCAAGGCCTGAGCCTCAGATTCAGATGCGACATGGCAGTGCACATCCAAACCCTTTCGGAAGGATTGTCGCACAAACTTCACCGCAAAGCGTGCTCTCGCCTCAAGTGAATCCTCACCTAAGATGTAATAGGAGACTTTGGTCACGCTCTGAGCCAGTTCACCAACAGAGGAACGGGGCGACCGGATGCGCCTTTGGCTTTACCGCCACTGAACCATGCAGTGCCTGCAATGTCCAAGTGCGCCCAACGGTACTTTTCAGTGAAGCGTGATAAGAAGCAGGCCGCAGTAATAGTTCCTGCATCACGACCACCGATGTTGGCGATGTCTGCAAAGTTGGAGTCCAACAATTTTTGATAAGGCGCTTCAATTGGCAATCTCCAACACGGATCACCTGTCTCACGACCGATGCTGTAGAGTTCATCTGCCAATTGGTCGTCGGTACTTAAAAGTCCTGTATTGTGTCGACCTAATGCAATCAGGCAGGCACCAGTTAGGGTTGCGATATCGACCACAGCTTCTGGGTTGAATCGCTCGACATAGGTCAAGGCATCACATAACACGAGACGGCCTTCGGCGTCGGTGTTTAAGATTTCGACCGTTTTACCAGCCAGCGTTTTGACCACATCGCCAGGCTTGGTTGCACGACCTGATGGCATATTTTCAACAGCCGCAATCACGCCAATCACGTTGGCCTCAAGATCCATTTCACAGATGCTTTGCATGCAACCCATGACAGTTGCTGCGCCACACATGTCGAATTTCATTTCATCCATGGCCGCGCCGGGCTTTAAGCTGATGCCGCCTGTATCGAAGGTGACGCCTTTACCAACCAATATCTTGGGCTTGGCGCTTGGGTCCTTCGCACCTTGGTAGTTTAAAATGATGAAACGAGCAGGTTCTTCACTGCCGCGGGACACCGAGAGTAGACAGTGCATCCCAATCTCCTCGAGAGCATCTTCATCGAACACTTCACAGGAGAGTTTGCTGAATCGGTCAGCGAGGTGGACCGCCTGATCCGCAAGATAGCGTGGCGTGCAGGTATTGCCAGGGAGATTGCCAAGTTCACGTGTTAGGTTCGCACCATGCCCTATGGTCATCCCTGTGGTGACATGTTCTTTATCTGCATCCGATCCGACAAGCTGGAGCGTTTCCAACACTTTGGCGGCATCGTCGGCAGGCTTTGGTTTGGTCGTTGTGTATTCATAAGAAGCCCAAACAAGGCCGTAGCCCAAACGTTCCTGCGTGCCTTGGTCTCCACGCGTGAGTGATGCCACATCGATCGTCGCTTCTGTAATCGGTAGCCCTTTGAGTGTTTTACCCAAGCCAACAAAGGCGTCGTTTTGAGCCAGTGCGTCGAAGGCGTCTGCTTTGCCGACACCAACCAGAACCAAACGTTTCGCACCAAGACCTTCTGGGTTTCTGAGCGTAATTTGCGAGCCCGCTTTGGCTTTAAAGTCGCCAGAATCGATTAAATCTGAGATCAGCGTGTCGAGTTCCGCGCTGCTTCCCACTACACTGTCATCTTCAGAGACACCAATGACTAAACATTCGGTCTTAATATCAGTGAGAGAAGTTGAAATGAGGCTGATCTCCATGGGTGACTCCTTTAATTTTCGTTAAGCATGGAAGTGTAGGGCATTTGATCATTCTGAGGTACTTCAGTCGCGAGATTCTGGAAACCACTGCGGGTGTTTCCCTCATTCTCCTATTAGTAGTGTTGAGTGGTCGATTTATCCAGTTCTTAGAAAAAGCAGCCAACGGAGAACTGTCTGTTGAACTGATGCTTACTATGATTCTTTGGCGGATCCCGTCATCACTCGAGCTCATCCTGCCGCTTGCGCTGACGCTCTCAGTACTATTGGTCATGGGGCGCATGAACCAAGAATCAGAGCTCACCATTCTTCGCGCTGCTGGCTACTCCAACCGTCGTCTGTTTGGGATTGTTTTGGTTCCAGCGATGCTTGTCGCGCTCCTCGTTGGTTGGTTATCGATGGTGCTGTCACCCGAAGTGGCACGAGAGCTCGACCGTCAGGTTGTAGCCAAAGAAAACCTGACTGTTTTCGATACAGTGGTCCCTGGTCGCTTCCAAACCGACAAATCCGGTCGTTTGATTTATGCGGAATCAATCTCAGATGATCGTGAATCGTTGATTGACGTTTTTATTGTCGAACCATCAAAACAAAAAAACACAGAAGTGTTCTTAACCGGTAAAACGGCCCGTCAGGAGTTGAATTCAGGTGAGAAATATCTCGTTCTGTTTGATGGTTACCGCCACATTGGAACCGATGCATCACTGGATTGGGAAATATCAAAATTTGACCGCTACCTGATTCGCTTAAATCCCGAAACAGAAAACAGACCAGACTCTCTCGATACCAAATCCACTGAGGCGCTCATTGCATCGGGTAAAGCGCCTGAGCTTGCCATTGCATCTTGGCGTGTTTCGCTGCCGATTGTGTGCCTCTTCATGTTGCCTTGGGCGTTTTTAATGGGGCGTGGATCACCGCGGCAAAGCCGTTTCATTTGGGTGATTCCTATTATCTTGATTCAGTTTGGCTACATCACAGCACTCTCATTTGCACAAAAGGCCATCACATTAGGCCAGTGGTCGCCATGGCCTGGTCTCTTCTGGGTGCACTTGGTGTTGATTGGTGCTGTCAGTCTGGTGATCAACTCGCTTGATGCCAACAGCGCCAATTTTCAGGAAATGATGTCGCAATTGCGATCTGGTTTAGACGCCCCACTTTCCGGCATGGCAACGGCGTTTTCGTCTTCACTGTTCGGCCTTGCCGGCTCGCTTATTCTAGGATTTCTTGATCTTCAGTTAGGTCAGGCCATGGGCCGGTTCTTTAACGAATTGGAAGACTGGCTATCCGCCTTTGCTAGATTTAATGACAGCAATACAGCTGGCGGTGCGCATGGGGCCCTCGCCCATGGCATGAGCGAAGAAGCCGCACGGGCATTATTGTCATTGTCGCAATCTATTGCCGAAGGGGAAACCAACCGGACAAAAGTTGTTGAACAAATGTCCAAACTAAACCGCACGATGGCCACGCTGAACGAGGCCAGCGCTGATGATCGCCGGATCCGCGAACAGCTGGCAGAACTCAACGCCAATTTGCAACAGCTTGCTGATGACATGCGCACCGACCGCGCGCATCAGACGGAAATTCTGACCGCTGAATTAAAGGGGCTGTCGCAATCAATCGCCGCTTTGATTGGCAC
>RGHP01000115.1 GCA_010024125.1 Gammaproteobacteria bacterium
ATCCCAGTTTTAGTGAGTCGCTCTGGATTTACCGCATGGGGGGTGGATATCGCCAAACAAGTCGGCCTGACATTGATCGGTCGGATGCGTGGCCGCAAGTTCATCTGCCTAAGTGGCGAGGAACGCCTAGTCTACGACACTGATCCTGACTCAGTGCCAGAGGAAGATAAAAAACATCGTCGCAAGAGCGCTCTTGATGAGTGATCGGATTCTTGGTGTCGTCCTTGCTGGCGGACTGGCTACTCGTATGGGTGGCGCTGATAAAGGATTATTGCAGCTTGGACAGCAAACGATCCTTGACGAGGTTCTCAAGCGTCTCAGACCACAGGTGTCTGATATCGTCTTGAACGTGAATGGTGACTCAAGCCGTTTCGCCCCTTTTGGTTTGCCTTCGATTGCTGACTCACTTGGCGGATATCTAGGCCCATTGGCCGGGGTCTTGGCTGCGCTTGAATATGCTCGGGATCATCAATTTGATTGGGTGGCTTCAGTTGCTGCAGACACACCATTTTTTCCGACGGATTTTGTGTCGAGTGCACTAGAGAAAGCGTCCGAGGTAGATGCTCCAGTCGTTCTCGCATCAAGCTTTGACTATGAAAAATCAAAATGGATGCGTCATCCGACTTTTGGGGTTTGGCATGTATCACTGGAGGGTAATCTCCGTGAAGCATTGCAAAGTGGGATCCGAAAAATTGTCCTCTGGACAGATTCGGTTGGTGGATCGGAGATTCAATTCGCCCATGAACCCGAGACTCTTGATCCGTTTTTTAACGTCAATACACCGGATGAGCTCGTGATTGCCCAGCAAGGAATGCAACAATGAATAGGCCTGTGTTCGGCGTGGTTGGATGGAAGAATTCCGGAAAAACGACGCTCACAGAACGGTTAGTCTCAGAGTTTACAGATCGAGGATTAACCGTTTCGATGGTTAAACACACACACCATAATGTGGATGTGGATCGATCTGGGACAGACAGTTATCGACACCGAGCAGCGGGAGCACAGGAAGTATTGTTGGCTGGTGGTTCGCGGTTTGCTTTAATGCATGAGTATCGCGACCAGCCTGAATTTGAATTAGATGAATTACTCAGTCGGATGGCACCGTGTGATCTTGTGCTGGTGGAGGGGTTTAAGAAAACGCCAATCCCGAAACTCGAGGTTCATCGGCAAGAACGCCAGACCACTTTGCTAGCAGAGGCTGATGCATCCATCGTTGCCATCGCCGCCGACTGCGAAATTACCGGTCTTGATATCCCGGTGTTTGATCTCAACGATATACCCACTATTGCTGATTATATTTGGAAGCAACTACATGCCTGAAATCCAGCCCCCACCACTCCGAAATGATTGTTTTGCGCTACCGCCAGGTGTTGATTGGACGCCAGTGGATGAGGCCAAAAGACTGCTAAAAGATGCGTTATCGACTGTTGTTAGTTCTGGCCATCGCATTCCAGTAGAGGAGGCATGCGATCGCATCTTATCGAGTGACGTTGGTGCTGTGCGATCAAATCCGCCTGGCTCTAACTCGGCCGTCGATGGGTATGGTTTTGCTGGACCCATTCCTGAAGGTCCTCAGATTATGGAATTGTGTGAGGGGCGCGCGGCAGCCGGGGTTCCATTTTCTGGGCGAGTCGAAAAAGGGCAGGCAGTCAGAATTCTGACCGGGGCAATTTTGCCAGATGGTGTGGATACGGTCGTACTTGAGGAAGATTGCACCATCGAGACTGATCGTATTGCGTTCAATGGACCGTTGAAGCAGTGGTCAAATACGCGTGAAGCTGGAGAGGATGTCATTGTTGGCACACCCATCTTTCAAGCCGGGCGACGACTGACTTCGACGGATTTGTCGTTACTTGCATCGGCTGGCGTTGCCGAAGTTGAGGTATTTTCTCGTTTGCGCATTGGTGTCTTGTCGACTGGTGATGAATTGAGGAAGCCCGGTCAGCCAGCGGACTACTGGCAAATCTATGATGCCAATCGATTGATGTTGCTTTCGATGGTTCGAGATCTTGGATTTGAAGCTGTTGATTTGGGTCTCGTGGAAGATTCGCGTGATACCGTCCGTGATACGCTGAATCAAGGTGCAGATTTGTGTGATCTCATGATTACTTCTGGTGGTGCATCTGCTGGGGATGAGGATCATATTTCAGCAATTTTGAAATCAGAAGGGCAGCTGACAAGCTGGCGTATCGCTTTAAAACCTGGCCGCCCTCTGGCGCTGGGTGTTTGGAATGAGACGCCAGTGATTGGGCTTCCAGGAAACCCTGTTGCAGCATGGGTTTGCACGATGGTCTTCGGGCGTCCAGCGATGGAGGTGCTCGCAGGTGGTGTCTGGAGAGAGCCTCGTGGCTATGAAGTGATTGCTGATTTTAAGAAGAACAAGCGTCGCGGGCGCTCTGAATATTTGCGTGCGCGGTTGAATTCACAAGGTCGTGTTGAAGTGTTCCCATCTGAGGGTTCTGGTCGAATATCGAGTATTAGTTGGTCTGATGGACTTGTTGAGATTGGATTTGAGGAAGAGATGATCGAGCCGGGTTCAGTGGTTCGATACATCCCTTATGCCGAGTTTTTAAGACCGTCTCAGTCAACCGACCCGTGAACAGCAAAGGCTTCCAATGAAGCGCTTTGCGGGCTATTGAATCGAAATGATTCATGAACCCCAGACTCATTCAGGGTTCGACTCACCATCAACAGCGTATTGTCCTCATGGTCTTCACACATGCTCTGCATGTGATCCAGCTCGTCTTTTGCAACCGGTAACGCGGCATCAAGGCCAGGTGCGCCATAGTGATCAACGAAGTGTTGCGCCAGCTTTTCAGTCAAGGACTGATACTCACTGTCAGTGATCGAAGTGACGGCAACAAATGTCGCTCGTCCAAATGATTCCAGTGATAACCAGCCATTTGAGAAGGCTTGGCGTGGCTTTCCGGTGAGATGACTTTCGTCCCAGTTTGAGAACTCAAAGCCTCCGCTGATTGCCCACTCACCAGCGTTTGCTGGTCGCTCGAACACATTGTCATCGGATTCATCAAGTCGAATTGTACGTGCTAGTTTCATGGTGCCATCTCGTCGATTAGGTGATGAATACTTGTCATTCCGTCGCGCTTGAGTAAAAGACTTCCATGGTTGTCAGTGCCAACAAACGTGCCTTCACCTGGGTAGGTCACGTCTGATCCAATCGAATCACATTTAGCTCTCCAGTGATCTTGGATCGCTTGATAGCCTTTGTCTTCAAATGAGTTGAGCCATACCAGCGAGTGCCGCGACCAACTCTCGATCACTTGTGGGACCGTCAGCTCGATACAGCCTTCTTCGTGTAACCATGTTTGCGATGGATCTGATCCAGGCTCGATTGACTCTGGTCTCACAAAAGGAATGGTTAAGCCCACCACGAGCCAATCGGGAACAGAGTCTGGCTCAGTGGTCGAAGCTTTGAATCGAAGTTCGCCACAACGTGCTGCGTTGACTTTGAATTGGCAAGGCCACACGAAATGAACCGCGAGCTCTGGTGGTCCAAGTGCACCTAAACCATCTGCGACCGATAACATTAACGCGTGGATAACGGAAATACTGTCTTTCAGAGCCAATTCAGGTGCAAGCGTGATTGCAACACGCAATGTTTCCGGATCTTCGGCGTAAAACACTGTACCTGGATCGCACCCCATCATGGATGCACCAACCGCTTTGATGAACGGATCTACGTCTTTGGCTACTTTTTCCCCAGTTAATAGTGGAGGAAACGTTGGATCGGTGATCACATTTCCGTAGATCACTTCAAGACCTCGCTTGCGATTAACTGATCAGCGATATCCAAGAATGCTTTGGCTTGAGGGCTCGAGGGTTTCGATACCACCATCGGTACACCGCCGTCAGATGCAACCCGGATTGCGAGATCGAGAGGGATTTCACCGAGGAATGGCATACCCTGCTTCTCTGCTTCAGCCTTCGCACCACCGTGCCCAAAGGGGTGGTGCTCTTTGCCGCAGCCATCACAAACAAATGACGCCATATTCTCAACAAATCCAAGCAGTGGAACATTCATTCGCTTGAACATGTCGATCCCTTTTTTGGCATCGAGTAGTGCAATATCTTGTGGTGTAGACACAATGACGGCGCCTGTCACGTTCACCTTCTGACTCAGTGTCATTTGTACATCACCAGTCCCTGGCGGAAGATCAACTAGCAACACATCAAGCTGACCCCACTGCACTTGTCCGAGCATCTGCTGTAGCGCCCCCATCAACATTGGTCCGCGCCAAATCAAAGCTTCATCATCAGGCATCATCAAGCCAAGGGACATGACGGTGACACCGTGGTTCCTCAGAGGAAGAATTGTTTGTCCATCTGGGCTTGATGGCCGCCCGCTCACACCGAGCATTCTTGGCTGACTTGGACCGTACACGTCCGCATCGAGAAGGCCAACTTTCAAGCCGCGCATTGCGAGAGCGACTGCAAGATTGGCTGAAACCGTTGATTTGCCTACACCACCTTTGCCTGATGCGACCGCAACGATGTGTTTGACGCCCTTGACCTCAAGTGGCGGTTGAGCCTCTTTTTTAGGTCCTTGTCCACCGCCGTCTGTTGCGATAACACCTGCATCTTTGAATTGGGGATTACTCACTTCAATGTCCTGTTGTTGTGTTATGGGAGCTCGACTGTGCCTTTCACTTCATGATGAAGACCAATCGCGTCACAGCTCAGTGTGACTGTCAAATCGATGCTTGTTAAGTCCGAGCCTGATTCAATTGCGCGCACGGCTTCTTCGATCTTTTGTTGTGAAGTCACACCGACTGATTTTAAAAACTTACGCATTGAAATATTGAAGTTATCTTCGCTCATGGCTATCTCCTATGTCATGATGGTGGTGACTTGTCTCAATGTTACGAGGTGGTGTCAGTTGATTAGAAAAACAATAAAACTCATTACAGCTGCGTGCTTTGGTGCGCTGATGGTTGGACAATCGAGTGCTTTTGCGTTGACTTTGTCCCATGACAAGGTGATTCCATCGGAATTGATCCAATACGTCATTCCGCGGTTTTCCCTGAAGACGCGCATCCGTTTTGATCGGGTTGATGCAGCCGGCGATATCCAGTTTGTGACCGAGCCCCCAGAAAATGGGACGCAAGTGCTTGACCTGGTCTCCGGCGAAACGGTTTACATCCGGGCGGTGGGAGAAGCGGCTCAGAGTACTGACTATAAAGCCTTCGTTGATTGGCTTGTCAGTGAGCCTGGTCGAGCGACGATTGCGGACTTTCAAATCGATGGCAGACAAGTTGCCATTCCGGCGGAAGC
>RGHP01000116.1 GCA_010024125.1 Gammaproteobacteria bacterium
ATGCAAATGATCCTAGGTTGCGGCTCTGGAACGCTCGTCAATGCAGGCTCAGGTAATCCAATTGCTCTGGTCGCTTTACCGCTTTTTTGCATTGGAAGCTTCTTAGGAACACTCCTCGTACCTTTTGCGATTGAGTCGACGCCGCACATACCAATCAGTCTGACTGCGTCATTCGGCGTTAGCGGTAGTGTCGGGATTACGTTACTGGGATTGTTTGTGGCTGGGCTCATCGCATCACGTTTCAGTACCGGTTCAATTTGGAACAAGAAGCTATTAATTGCAGGGGCCGTTCTTGCTGGCCTCGCTATACTCCATGTGTTAGTTGCAGGGCAGCCATGGGGTGTGGTCTATGGGCTTGGCCTTTGGGTTGCGAAGGGAGCTCAGGGACTTGGCTGGGACCCGGCTTCCGCCCAATTTTGGGTGCATCCAATCAATGCAAGCGCGTTGAGCTCATCGGTTCTCACTGACACGACTTCGTTAACAAGCCTCGGTTTAATTGGTGGTGCAGCACTAGCAGCTTGGCAAGGATCAGATTCTCAACCGTTGAAGCAGCCTGTTGCAGCGTGGTATTTCGTTGTTGCCGCATTATTTGGCTTGTTGCTTGGGGTGTCATCGCGTCTTGCATTTGGATGTAATGTTGGCGCCTTATTTAGCGGGATTGCATCTGGTTCTTTGCACGGTTGGTTCTGGTTAATAGCGGGCTTCACTGGAAGTGTCGTTGGGGTCAAATTACGTGACCAGCTATGGCTTCGTGCCAGCGAGGCCGCATCATGACCCGTCGATTCGGCATAGTGATCGCTTTAGTATCAGCGTTATTCGTCGTCGGACTCGATTGGTCATTAGGTGTTCCACCTGATCCATATCGAGCTCCAGACCCAATGGCATTCGGCTCACAATCAGGCGCTTCCGGCGCGATTTGTACGTTTGCCCCAGGGGCTGACAAGTGACAGCACTTACGATCGATACAAGTTTAGGGCTTATTAAGCTCGTTTTTGAAGGCCGAAAGCTCACCCGAGTTGAACAAGCCAGTTCAAAAGAGGAGGGTGGGCAAGTTCCTGACGAGATCTTAAAGCCTGTCATCGACTGTATTGAGGGGCGACGTGACGGCGCTGGAATTCCAGTGAAACTTGAAGGATCAGAATTTCAGATCAAGGTCTGGGAAGCGATGCGTCAAGTCCCGCCTGGACAGGTCATTAGCTACTCAGACCTGGCAAAACGTGCGGGAAATATGCGAGCCACGCGTGCCGCAGCATCTGCATGCGGACAAAATCCCTGTGCGATTGTTATTCCTTGTCATCGCATCGTTCGCCGTGATCGTGGCCTTGGCGGATTTTTCTGGGGGCTCGATATCAAGCGGGCATTACTGACGCGTGAAGGAATTCAAATCAGTCACGACAACTACATCGTCTAATCACTCTTCAGTTCGTCTTCGCCACTCCAGCCTGCGGCTTTTGCTTTCTCCACTGCCGCCCCGTGGATGCGCAAGAACTTGTCCTTTAAATCAGAAGGTAGAGCATTCACACTGAAGCCGTAGGGCTGCCATGCTTTTTCAGTTTGATCCCACAACTGTTCAATTCCTTGTGGTAGCCATCCCTCGCAGGTCTCAGTTTCTGCAATGATGATGTGTACATCATGGGCACGCCGCCAGAACAACAAGCGCTATCACATACTCCAATCTCCGATAATGAAATCGTCTTCGTCGCAACCCCATACCATCCGTTGGCCGGGACCTCGTCGATTTCATTGCAGCAATTAGTTGAGGCAGACGTCATTAGTCGTGAACCTGGTTCAGGGACACGGCAAGCAATCGAACGGAGGTTCGCAGAAGAGGGGCTTCGACTCAGCCCTCATATGGAGTTTGAGGACAGTGAGGCCATTAAACTCGCCGCAATATCAGGTCTTGGAATTGCCTATTTACCCTTGCATTCATTACGGCTTGAGCTGTCAGCCCGGGAGCTCGTGATTCTTCAAGTGGATGGATTTCCGTTGAAAAGACGATGGTATGCAATGCATCACAAAGCAAAACATCTCTCGCTGGTTGCCAGTCGTTTCCTTGAATTTCTACATGAAACCAGTGATGAGACTATTTCGCTGCCCGTTGAGCATCGTTAAAACGCCAACAATAAAGTGCTAAATAGGAGCGGAAAGGTGAGCCTTTCCTAATGAATTCGATTCGCTCGACCCTCGCATCTTGACTGAAAATCTCGCTCACACGGTTCAAAATGAGGTCTTTATTGCTCCACTGATCGGTGCTTTGTAAAACGAAAAGCTCCCACATCGCGACTGACCAAGGTCCGAGACCCCAAATTGCGAGCAGCGACTTCTCACGCTGGGATTCATGTTGATTGGAAACATCACGAATCCACTCATCGCCAAGATGCATTAATTCGCTCAGAGTGCGCCGCTTTGAAGCCGATAGCCCCGTATCAGCAGTCTCTGGGCTTCTAAGCGCATCGATTAACGTCAATCGATCTTGATAGCGGGATGAAAGACGCTTCCAGATTGAACGCGCAGCCTGGTTCGAGAGCTGTTGGCCGACAACGATTTGAGCCAAGCCTAATAAGTAGTCATCGCCATAGCGCGTCGGAATCTCGATTGGACCAGTCAATTCGACAAATTCAGATAGCTTTTTCGACCCGAGCTTGGTTATATGGCGATAAGCGTTTTGCGCTGATTCAGAAAAAACCATAAAGAAAAAAGGAATCCCAACAATGGTTCGCATGATCGCATTAATTCGAGTAAAAAATCTGTCTGACTTTAATAGTTATCGACAACAAGTTCCTGCGACCTTGGAGCCTTATGGCGGAGAAATTCGTTTTCGCGCTGAAAAACCGATGACGTTAGATGACGAAAATGGCCTTGGCGATTTTTCGCAAATCGCACTGTTTTGGTTTCCAACAGCTGACGCAATGACAGGCTGGTACGAATCTGATGAATATCACGATCTGCTGGAATTGCGTGCAAGTGCTGGTACGTTCACCATTATTGGCGTTGACCCTGATTCGAATTGCGCATAATCATTATTATGTTAAATGGTAATTTTGTTTAAGTTTAAAAGATTCACACGGGGAGTCCCTCTTCATGCAAGTAAATCGATACTTTGACGATCAAGTCCTCTCGTTAGGCTTTGAGAATTCGAATGGACAAAGCTCTGTTGGTGTCATGGCTCCAGGATCTTATGAGTTTTCAACATCGCAAGACGAGCGAATGGTGGTGATCAGTGGTGCTCTTGTAGTACAACGTCAATCAGATCCAGAACCCGTTCTGTATTCCGATGGAGAGGAGTTTCATGTACCAAGAGATCAAAGCTTTAGCGTCGAGGTTACTGAGCCGACGGCCTATCTCTGCGAGTACAGTTAACAACCACCCTTCTTCGTCAGTCACCCAAGGATTCTGTGAGCATCTCGTTGCAATACGGGGTGTCCACGTGTTTGTTCGAACACTTGGTGACCCGCGTAATAAAGCGGTTATATGCTGGCATGGTTTCGCTCGTAATGGCTCTGATTTTTTATCGCTGGCGCGTGGTCTTTCTGCATCGCATTTTGTTATTTGTCCAGATACCCCTGGTCGAGGATACAGCGACTGGATTGATCCAGATCGGTATGATTTTTCGTTTTATCAATCGCTTGCAGTCGACTTGTTAAAAGAGTTTAAAGTTTCGGGGCGTGCGGATTGGGTTGGTACTAGTATGGGTGGCGCGCTTGGAATGATGATGGCCGCGAACCCAAAAACACGACAATTAATTGATCGACTGGTTATCAATGATATCGGCCCCGAAGTTCCTCAAGACGCCATCGAGCGGATACGCGAATACGCTTCAGAGCCTCAATATTTCTCATCCCTTAACGAGGCGCGGACCTATTTTGAATGGATCTACGCACCGTTTGGATATCTTTCCGATGAAGAATGGGATTTATTGGTAACGCATTCACTACGAAGGCTTGATGACGGCAGACTGACGCAGCACTACGACCCTCAGATTTTGAAACAATTTGGTGGTGCACAAAATCCAACGCTTGCGTGGGCCATGTTTTCTTCAATTACTTGCAGGATGCTACTCATACGCGGAATGGATTCGGATATTTTGCCGGCCTCAATCGCCGATCGTATGGTCAATAGCGCGTTGCGAGTCGAGCGACTTGATGTTCCGAATACAGGGCATGCGCCCTTTTTAAATACACCAGAGCAGATTTCCGAAATCCGATCGTTTCTCAGTGATTGATTCGCTAGCTGTCACTGGCTTTAATTCTCACGATAAAGTCGGCATCCGGTGTGGCGATGGCGTCAGATATTGCCCAATCACCGACAGCATACCCCCCTTCTTCCATTGCTTGATCATGACCTACGATGAGTGGATGCCATTTGGGCAGCGACCTGCCCTCGTGAATTCGTCGATATGCACAGCTTTCTGGAAGCCAACGATAATATTCCGGATCCAAATCGCGCACGTTGAGACAGTCCTCAACTAAATCCACCCGCTTATCATACACTTCGCACTGACGTTTCTGATTTAAATAGCGGCATTTCACGCAGGTAAATTCCACCTGCAACGTCTCGATATCTTCGAGTTTGTGCAGGCAACACAAGCCGCATCCGTCACACAACGACTCCCATTCAGAATCTGTCATTTCAGGTAACGTCTTTTTTTCCCAAAAAGCCATAGCAGACGGGGCCTCAGCGTGGTTTCTGTACGTCTTTTATGACACAATTCCGCTTTGCTTGTCGATCTCTGGAGAACGCCCCGCGATGATTCCGCGTCTTGACCACCGTGAGCCTGTTGCTGAAACCGCGCAAAACTACGCGCGCGCCCTGCATTCACTCGGGTTTGAGGGCGAAATCCAGTGTGATGATGCTACAAGAACTGTCCTCTCGACCGATAACAGTATTTATCAGGTCTACCCTCAAGTTGCGGTGTTTCCAAAAAACCACCAAGACTTGATCCGCATTGCTCGCGCTGCGCATGAACATGATGTCACCCTCTATCCTCGCGGTGGCGGCACTGGCACCAATGCGCAGAGCTTGGGCGCCGGTGTTGTTGTTGACACTAGTAAGCACATGAATGCAATTCTTGAGATCAATGTTGAAGAGCGTTGGGCTCGAGTGCAGTGTGGTGCGGTGAAAGATCATTTGAACGCAGAGATCCGGCAGCACGGCCTGTTCTTTGCGCCGGATCTATCGACATCCAATCGCGCAACAATTGGCGGGATGATCAATACCGATGCGAGCGGCCAAGGATCTGTCAAATACGGGAAAACGCGCGATCATGTGATCAGCCTGAAG
>RGHP01000117.1 GCA_010024125.1 Gammaproteobacteria bacterium
ATCCTAAAGAAATCAATTGGGAGATATTTGCCGTCTTCAAACGGGCCTGAGCAACCACATCGGTCTGGCCATCTGCGATTGTCACTGCCGCCTCGACGGAGTCACCCAACAGTTGTCCGGCCAGACGCTCCGCATAGAAACCATCATTTAAACGATACTCAGCTTGACCTTTCACCTGCGTGAAAGGTTCACTCAATTCAGGAATCGCAACAACCAAATTATCACTTTCAATAACGACTTTTCCTTCGGGTTGTTCACCGATCGGCACACTCAAAGTCACATCACCGCGAAGCATCCCATCCAATAGAATTTCAGAACCGAGCGAATCCGGTTTGACCTGAGCTTGATCCAATATCTCAAGCGCAACAGATGCTTCACCAGATAGCTGGCCCTTGATATCAATTCGGCGCCCATCATCTTGATGTTGTCTCGCAACCACACGGCTCACAGAGAGGCCGCCGAAATCCGGGTTGGCGAACTCGATACGCGCGCGCTGACTTACAAAATCGACCACCCCATCAGTGCCGACAAAAGCAGGCCAGGTCGTCAGTGGTTTAAAGCGGTATGCAGTCATCGGAAAGCGCATACTGAGCTCACGACGTGAGCGATCAACCTTGGCTCCGAGTGGACCCGAGTATGAGATTCGTCCTTGATGAACATCGACTTCTTCAACGGCCCGAGTGAGAAAATCACGCACTTCATCGTCTAGGACATTTGGCAACAAACCGGCTAAAGCACCGGTTGATGCATTCACGATCAATTCAAGTTGCATCTGCTGTTCAGTTTCTCTCGGCAAATCCAAGAGCAACGCCCCACGGACATCCTGAACATCATTCTGCACACGCAGGTTTTGACCTCGTAGCAACAAGCCATTATCGGTACGATCAAATACGATCATTCCTGACAGCGCCTGCTGCTCCCAAGGTTGTGGAAAGATCTCGGGGAGTGAGAATGTGGCGGATTGTGCTTCAAAATCGAACCAACCCCTAGAGCCCTCAAGAAACAAATGACCTTGCACTGGACCGACATGCGGAATCGAGCGTCCCGCCTGAATCTCAAACGTATTGATGTCTGCGAAAACCAACGGCGTTTGATCGAGCGTCCAATCGACCTGGATATTCTTTGCTGTCACTGTTGGTTGGTTTAGCGCCAAAAGTCGAGCGAGTTTTGGGTCCGGATCATAGGACTTTAAAAACTCACCCAATCGAAGACCATCCGCCTCAAGCCCAGGGATGTGCGCAACCACTCGCGTCCCATCGAATCGCAATCCGCCACCAGATCCAGCGATTTTGATCCCTGGCAGTTGCAATTGCAGCGATTCGAACGAGGCTGAAACCGCATCCAAGCCAGGAAGCTCAAACCGCGCACTCATGTCACCATTCAGACCCGAATCTGTTTCAGATAACCCGCTGACTCGAACGATCCCCTCGACCGGCGCGCCATCTTTGAGATTCAGCCAAGCGGTTGCATCGACACCGACGAGTAGCTCGTCGAACCCAACTCCCGGTATCGGAGCATTACGAAGCCGTGTATGCACCCGAAGGTCATGTGCGTCGTTCGTGTCTGAGGGATATCGCCAGTCGATCTCCAGAGGAACCGACATGTCTTCCGTCACGAGACGTGTTTGGGCCAAGATTCCACTCTCAGGATCAATCGCAACTGATAAGCGCTTTAGAGAGACATTACCGAGCAGTACATCGAAATTGTGCAGCTGAAACTCACCCATCGGACGCACTGCATCGTGAAGCTGGTTCAGTAACCCAGCCCATGCTTTTGGATCAGGGATTGCGCTACCAGTTGATCCACGCTGAACGATTTCGCCTTCATCTAAAACCAACTGACCGATCACCGGCTCAAAAGACGCTAACGATGCGTGAAGGTCGAGCAACATTTGAACACGGCGGACTTCGATCGAACCCAAATCTTTTTGGATCACGAGATTTAAAGCCTCAAGATAGGGTCCAGTCCAGGAGGCTCGTGCACCAATTTCAGAAATGGTTACCGTTGCATCAAGACGCTTTGACAACACCGCTTCAATGTCAGCCCGCCAGTAATTAACCAACGGAAATGCAGCCAAGATAAGGCCCTGCAATGCTGCGAGAACGACCAAGATAATGGCCTTTGTTGTCAGCACGCGACGGATCATGACAACACAACCTCGTAGCGATCTTGCGAGAAACTCGTATCGACCTGAAGACGAATCGGGCGATGAATAAACGCCTCCAAATCAGCCAGCGCATCAGACTCTTCATCAATCAGACGGTCAATGACGCTCGGTGCGGCGATCACGGTTGTGGTCTCAGCGGAATAGGCTCGGTATTCGCGCATGATGGCCCGGAAAATTTCGTAGCAGACAGTTTCCGCTGTTTTGATCTGCCCCGTACCGCGACATTGCGGGCATGACTCTTGAAGCAAATCAGACAAGCGCTCTCGTGTTCGCTTGCGTGTTAACACTACAAGTCCTAGATCATTAAAATCACTGATACGTGTTTTCACCGGATCTTCATCCAGTGATCGCTCGAGCGTGCGAAGCACTTGTCGTTTGTGCTCATCGTCTTCCATATCGATAAAGTCGATCACGATAATGCCGCCCAAATTCCGCAAACGGAGTTGACGTCCAATGGCGACAGCGGCTTCGAGATTAGTCCGGAAGACCGTTTGTTCTAGTGTATGCGCGCCAACAAACCGACCGGTATTCACATCGATCGTGGTCATTGCTTCGGTTTGATCAATCACCAGGTAGGCGCCTGACTTCAGTTCAACATCCCGTGCGAGCGCTTTTTCAATCTCATCTTCAATCTGGTACAGATCAAAGATTGGGCGATCACCTTGGTAGTGCTGGATCAACGGCGCCACCTCTGGCATGAACTTCGATGCAAATTCAGAAAGCTTGGTAAAAGTTTCGAGTGAATCGATCAACACACGCTCGGTATCACGACGAATTTGATCACGCACCAATCGATGTGTGAGTGGTAATTCAGCAAACAATAGAGCCGGCGCTTTCACTGTTTTTTGTTCGGCACAAATGTTGTCCCAAACACGTTTCAGATAGACCAAATCATCTTCTAAGTCGTCTGAGGTATGGCCATCGCCTGCAGTACGAACGATTACACCCCAGTCGATCCCTTGGGCATCCAGTGCCTCTTGCGCAATGGCCCTCAAATGCTCACGAGTACTCTCATCTTCAATTCGTTGACTGATCCCCACATGTGTGGCGAAAGGCATTAAGACCAAGTGTCGCGCAGGTAACGATACCTCTGCCGTCAATCGAGCACCTTTGGTCCCAACAGGATCTTTAATCACTTGAACCAGGAGATCTTGTCCCTCAGTCACCAACTGCTGAATCGAGCGGTCCCGATCATTGTCATCCGTCGGCAGATCCTTGGCATGCAAGAAAGCACTTCGATCAAGCCCAATATCGACAAAGCACGCCTGCATTCCAGGTAACACGCGCGCGACCTTACCTAAATAGACGTTGCCGACCAGACCACGATGGGTTGCGCGCTCAATTAGAATTTCTTGCAACATCCCCTGCTCGACCACGGCAACCCGGGTCTCAAGCGGAGTGAAGTTCAGCAAAATCTCATGACGCATTGTTCAGCATGGCCTCTAGCTCAACCAGCGGTAGCCCGACAACATTGGTATACGATCCTTGAATCGATTGAACAAACCGCGCTGCTAATCCTTGGATCCCATACCCGCCAGCTTTATCTTTCGGCTCACCGGTTTGCCAATAGTGTAAACGTTCTTCTCTGGTCAGTTCACGAAAGGTCACATCTGTTCTCACAACCTGCACATCGGCTCGGTCATCGACCAACACACAAATACCGGAATACACCTGATGTGTCCGACCAGATAACCGATTCATCATCGACAAAAAATCATCCAGATCCGATGGTTTATTCAAGATCATTCCGTCCACGGATACTGTGGTATCTGAACCGATAATCGGCTCACCTATGTGCGCATATGATGCAACCGCACGTGCTTTTGCTTCTGCTAACCGTGATACAAACTGATCGGGCTCTTCGCCATCACCAAGTGACTCATCAATATCAGCGGGAATCACTCGAAAATCCGGCGTGATCAATTGAAGTAAGTCACGCCGCCTAGGCGACTGACTGGCAAGGATCATTGACGTTGAGTCCTCAGCCCCTGCGCATAATCCGCCAAGCTGTCATACAGCCAGCGAAGTGGCGACCAAAGAAGTGCGGAAACAAAGGCCTGCAGGACCAAAATGAAAAACTCAGGAGATTGCCCCGTCAGGGTTCTCGCCCAATAGGACACAGCTGACGCAATCAGCAAGACGACAAAAATTACCACCGACTGCCTCACCCAATTCACTTGGCGGACCGATGGCCCTAACAAGGTCAATGCATAAGCAATCAAGGCAAATAACAATCCATGTAGACCAAGCGTCGTTCCGTATAAGACATCAACGGGGAGCGACGAGATCAAAAGAAGCGTCATCGATAACTGATAGTTCCGCATGAGGCCCCACCACGTCACGAACAAAAATCCGAAATGAGGAAGTGCGAGCGTCAACCATGCAGGATATGGGAAAGCGATTAACAATAACGTCACAAGCCATGTCACTAAAAAGATCATGACTCACCCTCCGCAAGATCCACCATCACCAGAGACAAACGTGCCATTGGTGTCAGAGGAGCGGCAATCACCCGAGCAAACGGCTGGCCTGGTGCGCGAATCACTTCTTTGACTTCGGCAACCGGAATCCCTGGCTGGAAACGATCACCGAGGCCTGAAGTTTCCAATAGATCACCGGGTACGATATCCACAGTATCCGGAAGATTACGTAATTCAACCCGATCCATCCGACCGACACCTACAGCAATCGCTCGCTCACGCGTACGAGTGACTTGGACCGGAAGCTGATGTGTTGCATCCGTCATCAGAAGCACATCAGCTGCATGAGGATAAGCTACGACTACTTGCCCAACCAAACCATCGGCTGAGATCACAGGCCTTCCCTCGGTCACCCCAGCAAGCAAGCCGCGATTGATGGTCACACGATGGACGAAGGGATCGTTCGATAAGCGCTCGATTTGAGACTGCAACAAACGTTCATTCACACGCTCTTTCACACCGAGTAGTCGACGAAGCTCAGCGTTTTCAGCGCGGAGCGTCTGTAACTTTAACTGCTCAGTTCGTAATCGTTCGTTTTCAAGCGCAATCACTTCAAGCCTCTCGGTGATGAG
>RGHP01000118.1 GCA_010024125.1 Gammaproteobacteria bacterium
TTTCGGATGCTGCTGGCTCCGTCATCCGCTTAAACCTCGATGGCAGCGTTCCTTTTGATAATCCAGTCTTTGTATCGAACAATGCTCGGCCTGAACTGTATTCAGTTGGTCACCGAAACCCTCAAGGCATTGCATTTGACACTCAAGGTCATCTCTTCGTCCATGAACATGGCCCGCAAGGCGGTGATGAAGTCAATCGGATCGACGCGGGTAAAAACTATGGTTGGCCAACCATTACTTATGGACGCAATTACGGAATCGGCACACCGATCGGTGAGGGAGTTGAAAAAGATGGACTGGAGCAGCCACTCCTCTATTGGGACCCATCGATTGCGCCATCAGGAATGACCTTTTACTCAGGCAAGCGCTTCCCAGAATGGAAAAATCACCTGTTTGTGGGCGCGCTGAAGGCTCAAATGCTCGTGCGACTGGCTTTTGAAGATGGCCAGTTAAAGCAAAAAGAGCGCATGTACCGTGGAGAATTTGGGCGTATCCGAGATGTGCGTGAAGGCCCAGATGGCTCTATCTATTTTCTAACCGATTCGACGCGCGGACAGCTTTTCAGAATCACACAGTAAAGTCACGATGCTGGGTCATCACGGGTACTGACGATCGAACCGACTGCACCCGTGCTAAGTCCATATCAACAGTCAACACCCCAGGCTCGTCAGAGAGCTCCGCAAGGCACTCTCCCCAAGGGTCAAACACCACTGAATGCCCGAAGGTCTCACGGCCCTCGGTGGTCGTACCACATTGCCCGGCAGCCGCTATAAAACAGCCATTTTCGATTGCACGCGCCCGCAACAGCGTCAACCAGTGTGCCTGCCCTGTGGTCTTCGTAAATGCAGCAGGCACAACAATCAGGTCCGCACCGGCCAAGCCATAGTGACGGTATAAGGCAGGAAACCTGAGATCGAAACAAATCGACAGCCCAACCGTCCAACCTGCTATCGATGTCATGACAGGCGTCGAGCCTGCCTCAAATAAAGCGCTTTCGCGATAGCTCTCACCAGATGCCAAATCCACATCAAACAAATGGATCTTGTCGTAGGTTGTAGCAATCGAACCATCTCGCTGAATCACCAGGGTACGATTTTTCACACCCTGATCAGTATTCATGATTAATGATCCAACAATCAGGGTCACTTGATGATCGGCAGCATATTGCTGTAACCGCATCACCTCTTCGGCATCACTGGCGAGCGCATGGGCTCGAGACGATGACTGATTGGAAGATAAAAATAATGCGCATTCGGGTAGCAAAATGGCATCAGGCCGAGCTGCAACCGCTTGATCCAACAAGGGATACAACCGTGACTCGGACAGGGCTAGATCAGGCTCTGCTGTGTATTGAAGACAACTTATCCGCATCATTCCTCCGCTTCGTCAGCATAACAGAGGATTCGCGATTTAGTATTTTTCAGGAACGTAAAGCTCTCTCGGCAATGCACTGCGCTCATAATTTGTATTGGACACTCCATCACAGATATATGAACAAATTGTGACAACTGCTACGGAACGCGAAGTCCAGTCACTTCAACGCGAACACCGTGCGCAGTGTTTCCAATGGATACTTGCGCTCCCATCGACTCAGCAATCAGACGCACCACATAAAGGCCTAAACCCAGATGTGATCCGGTTGAATCATTACGGGTTCCAGAGAACATCTGAAAGGCATCAACACCATCTTGGATTTTCAGTGAGGGTCCTTCATTCTCAACCCAGAGAGAGACGGCATTGATATGGTCGCGGATTCCAACGGTAATCAGGCCATCGACAGCTGTGTAATCTCTGGCGTTATCCAACAACTTATCGAGCATCTGCTCAAACCGCAGATCATTCCCCAAAATCACAACGGAATCAGAAGGAATGTCGAGCAACCACTGACGATCTGTCACGGTCCGTTGGATACTCTCAATTGCATCGCGCGTGACTCGAGCAACATCAAATCCATGCTGATCTTCATCACGAAGAGCCTCTTCAAGGCTTGCTGCCTCAGTCACCTTTGCGAGTGTTGATTCGAGTTTCTGGATACCTCGTTCTGCAGTTGCGCGTAGTCGAGCTTGCTGGTCTGGATCTTTTTCATCAGACAACAGCTCCAAACTCGTTTGCACAGTACTCATCGGGTTACTGAGTTCATGGCGCAGAGTCCTTGGGATTCGCTCCAGAAAAGCTGTGTATCGCGCCAAATCCCGGAGCACTTGTTGCACATCCCGGCTGAGCTCTCCAACTTCATCAGACGTCGCTGCATCCGTAAGATAAGGTTCACTCGAGAAACGTCCACGCGTATCCAAATACGATTTCAGTTCCCTGCGCAATCGGGTAATCCGCTCAGCGAGACGCCCGGAATACACCGACAAACCCAAAATCAATAGTCCGAGAACACCGAGTGTCTGCCAAGCAAGCGTCACCAGCGCCTGCTGGGCGGTGCCAACGATTTCGCTCGTGGGCGCCGCGATCAAAATTGAATATCGACCAGTTTCCGTCGTTAATGGAACATTGACTCGAATATCTTGCTCTGTGATCACAGCACCTGCTTGCCACGCGTCGGATACCAATAATGATGGCATCTCATCTGGCGTTGTCGTCTTAGCCATCACAAGGCCATCTGAATCAATCACCATGATCTGCCGTGTCTCACCCGCTAACCGTCGCGCCAACTGCTGCACCCTGGCATTGAGTGGCTCAATGCTAAACTGATAACGCCTTTCGATTGGCTCAATCCAGTTGTGGTCGAACTGAATGAGATCAATTTGGCGGCCCACAACCTGAGACACCGGCATTTCCCACTCAAGACGATAACCGCCGGAAAACTCCCACCAATAAGCACGTACGCGCAAGCTACTATTCAATGGCAGCGGCACACTCGTCACAGTTGCATCAAAGGCTCCAGAGGCCTCAACAGCCAATTCAACGTCAGTCGCAGATGTCTTATCGGTAAATCGCAGTCGAACCGCGTCAAATGGCACAGCTTCGGTTCGACCGAATAGTGGCTCTCGATAGAATCGCGTTGAATCCCTCACTTCAAGCGCAAAGGCGAGCCGATCATCAAACTGACCAATCTTCAAACGCACACGATCATCAGCCAATGCGTCAGGAGCATCTGGCCACTCATCGAAAAATCCATCCAATAACGGCACGCGGCGCATTGGCTCGGGCGCAAGTCGCAAGCCAGGTAATTTATCCATGCGGCCAAGCGCATCAAGCTCCGGTTTGAGGCTCTCTGCTAAAACGCGCAAAGCTTCAGACTGGGCCTCGGTGGCAAAGTGCTGAAGCTTTTGAAATGTCTGATACCCAAGCCAAGGAACCAGTGCAAAGACAGGAACAAACAAAAATAGTTTGATCCGTAAACTGAGTTTCATCCAGGCGGAGACTCCCAACGATATCCAGTTCCATACACGTTGATTAACGCATCAAATGACTGATCGATCAGTTTGAGCTTCCGCCGGATATGCTTGATGTGTGTACTCAACGTATTGTTGGTCACGACTGTCTGACGGGTCCGCTCCGCCAACTGATCGTAGGTCAGAACGGCACCTTCAGCTCGCATCAGTGCCTCAAGAATCGCGAGCTCGGTCACAGTTAGACTGACGGGCTCTCCATGATAAGAGACCTGAGCACGATCCGGATCCACAATGAGAGCCCCATCGGTCAATACGGTGTCCATGCCATTGCGCGCACGATTGGCCCGCTTTAGAACGGCAGCCACCTTTTCAACCAGTAATGCAGTTGAAATCGGTTTTGTTAGATAATCCCAAGCACCCAGACGCAGACCAAAAATTTGATCAATTTCATCAGTCCGGCTTGTTAAGAAAATCACCGGTAACCCGGGATAACGATCCAATAACCACTGACAAATCCCAAATCCAGCATCAGGGTCTCGACCCAAATGAATATCAAGTAACACCAAACTTGGTTGGCCAGCTAAGGCATGTTGGATCTCATCAGCCGACTCGTAACCGGACACAGTAAAACCCTTTTTGCTAAGGGCATAGGAGTAATTCGCTAACTGGTCAACGTCATCCTCGACCACCACAATATGTGAGTTCATCGCGCCTCCTGTTAACTCAAATGTCAGTTGTTCCCTTGCCCGTAGCGTCACCATACCGCGTTTTTGGCTCGAGATGATATTCGGGGTGGTTTCGTTTAATTTCCATGATGACCTGACAGACTGCATCGCTCTGCTCTCCTACTGTCTCAACACGAACAACCTGCATCGTGTGACTATCGAAAGGAACAAGGGGTGCATCAACACCCCTTAATTCATCAACGTACGGAATAAAGACCTTCACTCACTTTCTTCCTATCAAAACTGAGTTGAATATCGACCCGACGATCTAGTGCGTAAGCAGCACCGTGACCATCTACCAGCGCATCCCTTTCACCTCGGCCTTCTGTTTGAATCGTCATCGAAGACGCACCAACTTCTTGCAACACCTGACCAACAGATGATGCGCGTGCTTCACTCAGATTTTGGTTGTAGGCCTCAGTCCCTCTCGGATCCGCATGACCCACGAGCCTCACCGTTAAACCATCAATTGAACGCGATGCCTTGGCCACCGCTTGGAGTGCCTGGCGATACTGGCTCGCTGTCATTGCCGAATTCACATCAAAATGGACGGCAACAGATAAGTCAGTGAGCAACTCTTGAAGCGCGACCAATTCAGCTTGGGTTTTCGCTTGCTCTGCATTCACGCGGGCAAGCTGTGATCTCGCATCGACAATCTCCCGATTCAAATCAGCAAGCTCCTGATTTTTCCGAGCAAGGGCTCGCTCCTGTACGACATCGTGCCCAATCAGTGCTCCCAGCGTTCCACCAACGACAACACCCACTGGGCCTGCGACTGCAGCGCCAACAGCTGCTCCCGATCCAAACCCGATATGTTCTGGCATCTTCGATTCAGGCGTTTGAGCGTGAGCGGCTGTTACGGCGAATGCCAGGGTTGTTGCAGCAATTAGTTGTTTCATTTGAGTCTCCTCCGTTTTCGATGGATGCATTACATGTCAAAAGCGAATCAACAGATGGGAGAAATCGGGGTGAGATTGTGGAGAAGAAATGAAGGTGTTGTAGA
>RGHP01000119.1 GCA_010024125.1 Gammaproteobacteria bacterium
CGAAAATTATCGTCAACGACAATCACAGCGAAATCCCAAAAGATCTCGAGCGCTTAATGGAACTCCCAGGAATTGGGCGCTCAACTGCTGGGGCCATTCTTTCACTAGGATTTGGGCTTCGCGGCGTCATTCAAGACGGGAACGTCCGGCGCGTCTTAACTCGTTTGTTTTGCATCAGTGGCGATCTTTCAAAGGCTGGGGCTCAAAAGACCTTGTGGGTACTCGCTGATGAATTAACTCCACAATCAGGAGGTGAGTCTCGTATTCATACACAGGCCATGATGGATCTTGGGTCGTTAATTTGTCGCCGAAGCAAACCGTCATGCGAACTGTGCCCTTTCGCAAACGACTGCCGAGCACGACAGCGAGGAGAGGTGTCCCAATTCCCAGAACCCAAGCGAGTCAAACAGCGAGCCGATGAGATGTGGGTTGTTCTCGAAATCAAAAATGAGCGCGACGAACATTTGCTGATGCAACGGCCCACGGATGGGATTTGGGGTGGGCTGTATACGCCACCGATTGGATCATCCCTGTCGGAGATCGGGAAGCGCCTGAAAATCGCAGATGTGCTGGATGCCGATTACCAAGGGGAGGTCATCCACGCTTTTAGCCACTTTAAGGTTCGTTTGGAGCACTATCGCCTAACTGTGAATTCGAGTGATATCTGCTACTTGGGCGAGTGGCACTCAATGTATGGCTTTCAAAAAGGTTTGCCGGCCCCCATACAAAAATTGTTGTTCAAGAAGGACGCTTTATGACACGCATGGTTTTTTGCAAAAAATACAAAGAGGAACTACCTGGCTTGACCATTCCGCCGCTTCCAGGTGCTACTGGCCAAGAGATTTTTGAAACCGTGTCTGAAAAAGCTTGGAAAGAATGGCAAGCTAATCAAACAATGCTTATTAATGAGCACCGGTTGAGTTTGATGGATGCCGATGCGCGTAAATTCCTCACCGAAGAGATGCATCGTTTCTTTGATAATCAAGATTACGCAAAACCTGAAGGATATGTACCACCTTCAAGTTGACAGCGTTCGCGTATTTCTGTTCAATACGCGGCCTACTCTTAATGGCCAGATAGCTCAGTTGGTAGAGCAGAGGATTGAAAATCCTCGTGTCGGGGGTTCGATTCCCTCTCTGGCCACCATTAGCATCTCTGCAGACTCTGCAAGTTACTGAAATGTCTACACAAACCTACTCAGACTGTGATGGTGGTAGACAATTATGGGAATCAGTTTTGATGTTTATCAAGTGTTTCTGGTTACAGCTTTTATCGTCGTTGCTAGTCCCGGCCCGGACACAATAATCGTATTGTCACGCACAGTAGCTACTGGTGGGGCGGCGGGGTTCATGACGTTGCTAGGGACACAAACCGGTAACGTTATTCACGCTTTGCTTGCAGGATTGGGTGTATCTACGCTGGTGCTGATGTTTCCTTGGGCATTTACAGCCCTGAAATACATTGGTGCAGGTTATCTTATCTATCTGGCTGTAATGCTTTGGCGATCGCCATCAAAGATTGAATTGGATCGTACAATGTCTTCCAACGCTAAGAGTTGGATAAAGTACTATTACCAAGGCTTGGTTAATAACTTAGTCAATCCAAAGATGATCCCATTTTTTATCGTCTTATTCCCCCAGTTTATTGATCCTAAGATGGGCAACCTTGCACTTCAAAGCCTGATTTTGGGGCTAACTTTGGCTTTGATAGCTATAGTTCTGTTGGGTTTAGTTGTGGTGTTTGTGGCGAATGTTAGGGCGGCGGCATCTGACAATTTTTGGTTTGTTCGCTATGCCAACAAGTTTGCATCCATCACATTCTTTGGCTTAGCTTTGCGTCTTGCGACACAGGAAGACTGATACTAGAAAGTTTATCTGCCAAGCTAAGCAATGTGTAACCATCACCATAGCCCTGTCCAACACTCTGTAGACTCCAACCACCCAACTGGTCAATCATATCTATGGGTGCTGATACAGCCCGTAGTCTGTCTCTGAAGCTGTGTCTAAAGCCGTGGATGACGTTACCTGATCCTGCGACTTGCTTGATCCATTTGTTGAGTGCGGCAGATGCAGAGTTGGAGTTGCATTTCACTCCATCTGTATACCTTGGGAAGGCGTAGTCAGAACCATTCTGCTTGATCCTCTGAGCCGCCCATAGAGAAGCTCCAACAAGCGGTATCACTCTGTGACTGGTGGATGTCTTTAAGGGCCTCCAAGCGTGTTCACGGACTTGTACGTAAGGCACATCAGCATCTAACACTAAGTCATCCTGATGTAGTCCGACAGCCTCTGCTAGACGCATCCCAGTGTCACTAATCAAGGCCACTATATGACGTAGTTCATCATCTTGTTGGTAGCACTCTGTCTGTATCTTCCTGATGTTCTCAATACTGATGGCGTGACGCTTCTGAGCATCTGATGGTGGGATATAGACACCACTAAATGGATTCCTAATTTCCAATCCAAGCTCATTAATAGCAAAGTTAGTGATGGCCTTGATGGATGCAAAGACTCTACCGACAGAAGAAGTTCCGACTTTCTGCTCTTTGATTAACCATTCTCTGAACTTGGATGCGTCATTGGTGGAGTACTTATCCAGACTCCTAACACCCAGTGCGGTGACTAGGTATCTGACATTCCGCTTAGCGGCTCTAAAGAACAGTTCACTCCTTCCAACACCTTTGATATCCAGATACAGGTTCAGTGCATCCTCAATTGTGGGCATTCCTGCAGTCACTGACAGAGACTCATTGAGAAGATGTGATGCAGGAACATCCAAGTCCTTAATGCGGAGCTTTAACCAATAATCTTCTAGCTTGGCTAGAACAGCTTTAGATGCCTGTTGAGCCTGTGCTGATGACTTGGTTCTAAGACATAGGACAATACGTTGCTTTGAGTAATAAGACCGAACGTCAGAAGGAACTTGTTTAGAGAAATAGAACACCCCGTCTTTGCGATACGTGTACTTAGGGTTTGTATACTGCATTGTCTACCACCATCACAGCCTGAGTAGGTTTGTGTAGACATTTCAGTAACTTGCAGAGTCTGCAGAGATGCTAATGGTGGCCAGAGAGTGGATAGATACCTACCTAAGGCTCCATAGACCACTGATGTCTACCTAGAATCAAAGACTTACACATCTCCAGTTCATCTACAACAGCACTCTTTTGTCTACTGAGTTGTCTACCGGGTGTGGGTCTACATAGGTACCCGGGTGGGGGCTTCACAATTCTTTAGCGGATACAGTATCTGCATAGACACATCAGAGACTGAATTAAAGGTATTTTCTGAACTTCTTCCGGGTAATGAAGGAACGCTAAAGACTGAACAGTCCAACACCGCACAGGAGATAATAATTACTAATGCTTGATACTTTGATGATGTTTGGATTCTGATTGTAGGAGAAGAATAACGACAACAGACTCTAGTGAAATCAGTTGGGATTCTGTTGAATAACCAAGATAAGTATCCATCAGTGATATTGGTTGCATAACAGCATCATAGACATCTGAAGCATTAACGATTCTGGATTCTAAGACAAATTCATCATCTCCAAACCCTTCATCAGGTTTACTGTAGGTGATGTCTGTTTTAGTTAATCCACTTGCTACTTCATCAAATGCTTTGAGCATTTCTTCTTGTAGATCGTTTTTATATCCAAGACGGATAATGAAGCTGTCGTGAACAGGAAGCACTGGAATATCATCAAGAGCAAATGCGTGAAGCACTCTCAGTGCAATTTCTGAGTCCAAGTATTGAGACTGTAAACCCCAACCTTCTTTGATCTTGTCATCAAGGTTCACTGCCTCATGTTTGCTGTAGAACATCGTTCGCAAGTCTTCTTGATCTTTTAACCCAAGCATCTTCAGATCTTTAGACTTTACCTTGTAGACCTCATACTCATCGTTAAATGCCGCATTAACGAATTTCTTGATGATGTCACGTCTTGGATCGTTAGAACCCTGCCAGTCACTGAATCCCAAATCATAAACGTCAGCATCCAGTGCAAGAGGTAGTTTCTCTTTTGCGTACAGTAGCCGTAACGACATTCCTGAGAAATCAATCTCAACAGTTTTATATCCGTCTATCTCAATGTGTTGTCTTACGTGACTTGGTACCTGTTGCCACCAACCGTGATAAAAGCGTCCACCAAGCTCAGTTGAGCCTCTAGAGTAAATGCGTTTAATTTGTGTTCTGGAGAAATCCAAGAATCCAATCTGGTCTTCTTCCGTATCCCACTGCTTGTTGTTTTTAGCCTTTGCTAAAGCCTTCTCTGAAATCCCTTCTGCTAACTGTGTGAGTTGTTGGTCAGAGATGTTGAGTGAGAAACAGTGTCTTTGAAGACAACGATTCACAGTGTGAATAATTTGCTGTTCAGCTTTTATTTCTTCTGTGTCTGGGAGAGGTACTGTGAACTTGGTGTACTTGATCTTCTTCGACTTAGATTCTTTCTCTTTGCGGTCACGGAGGATGATGGACTGATCTGCAGGTAGCACTTCACGTGGCATCCAACGGAATCCTATTGAATCCATCAGCTGTGACAGTTGGTTGATTGGCCGTACTTTTGAGTAACCTTTGTTTTCGTTTCCTTTGTCCACTTCAACAAGATTGTTGTCTTCTAGAAACTGAACTGATCCCTGAGCATATCCTGCTGATCCAAGAATCTTGTTGGGATACTTTGCCAGTGACGTGGTGTAAGCATCATTTCCAAGAGGTACTTTGACCCAACCATCACCCTTTGGCATTTGATAGTAAGCAGAGTAGAAAGCTGAGAAGATTTGAACGAAGAAGCTGTGTATCAGTTGCTGACGCTTCTCTGGCTTCACACCACGTTTAAAAGGAAGCGTTGATAGATGTTGGTCAGCGTACTCTAGAGCTTTGTCATACAAAACGCCGTCAGTAACAGAACTGTACCAGTCAAATCGTAATTCGTTCATCCCATGAGGATATGATTAAAATATCGTAAACGGAACAACAGAATCCCAACTGATTTCACTAGAGTCTGTTGTCGTTATTCTTCTCCTACAATCAGAATCCAAACATCATCAAAGTATCAAGCATTAGTAATTAT
>RGHP01000120.1 GCA_010024125.1 Gammaproteobacteria bacterium
ATCCCCAGACGGACACCGCGAGCCCTACGACGCCACCGAGCACCGCGGTTGGTACGGGTCCCATGACAGACGCAAGCCACCCCGCCCGAAACGTCCCCAAGTGATTGGACGAGGACGTACAGAGCGAGTTAACGGCATTGACTCGGCCCCTGAGATCATCAGGTGTACCCAACTGCACCATCGACATCCGAATGTTCACACTCACCATATCGACAGCACCATACACCACCAAGGCGATACAACTCAGCCAGAGCGCCTCGGAGAACGCAAAGACGAGGATCGTTAACGAAAACAGTACCAGCACCAAGAAGAGCTTCCTGCCCACGTTGCGCATCGGACTCATCCGAGCCAATGTAAACCCAACCACGACCGAGCCAACCGCAGGCATCGCCCTCAGAAGCCCGAGACCGTCAGCGTCTGTGTCCAGAATGTCTACCGCGTAAATAGGCAATAGGGCGATCACTGACCCAAACAACACGATAACAAGATCAAAAAGAATCGCGCCGAACACCATCATGTTGGCTCTCAGATAGTGTATCCCAGCAAATATTGCCTTGAATGTTCGCGAGTTCTCCGATACCGGCACCGGTATGTTCGGTAAGAATGAGTACATTATCGGGCAAACAAGGACGATGGCGGTCATCAACCAGTACACCTCCCTGTCGATCACCGTGATTAAGACACCTGCAGTGAACGGACCGACCGTGGTCGCAAGGTGACCCATTGTTGAGTTCAACGCGATCGCTTTCGGTAGGATCTTCGGGGACACCAGATTTGCGAGGAACGCCGCCTGAGCCGGCGTAAAAAACGCGTGCGCTATGCCGTGGACAAAAATGAACAGATACACCCAGTCAAGTGACACCTGATCTGAGGTCAATGCGACCGCCATACCCACAAAAGCAACCGCGTCGATCGACGTCGCAGCGATCAGGATATCTCTGCGTCTGAACCGGTCGATCACGAACCCCGTCAGGAAGAAGAACACAAAAATAGGAAGAACAAACACAAGCCCAACAAGCGCCAGCTTGAACGCGTCACCTGTGATCTCATAGATGTGCCAGCCGAGCGCGACCGCGACCATCTGCATCGACAAGCCAAAGCAAATCCGGGACCCCAAGAACGCTAAAACCGGCAGCTCAAATTTTTCAAAAGGTGTGTGCATAGAGAACTTCGTAGTCATAAGGAGCTAATAATAACTCGGGCCCGTAGCAAATTATGAGCTGATTTAGACCGATTTCAGCTTTAGGTCACCCCGAAAAAATTTCGAGTCGCGGTCAAAGGTTACGTATCATCGATTTTTTTAAGGATTTCGATTTGAGTAAACACAACGAACAATGGTCTCCACCAACTTGGGTCCTGTCGCTCGGTGCCGGACTGGCCCCGTTCGCTGTGACCTTGGTCGCCCCGGCCATCCCAGCGATGGCTATCGATCTCAACGCCGACTCAAACATTGCACAGCTTGTGTTGACCACTCTGTTACTCTCGATCGCTGTGGGACAATTGGTCGCAGGACCCCTCTCTGACCGGTTTGGCAGGAAATCCTTGTTCTTAGGAGGAGCAATTGCATACTGCGTCGCAGGGTTTGGTGCGGTACTTTCAAACACGATCGAGGGAATCATTTTTTTTAGAGTGATTCAAGGATTTGGCGCCGCTGCCGCTGTCGCCATGTCTCGATCGATTGTGGTTGACTTCTACGGGCGAGACCGAGCCGCTGGTGTTATGTCAACGATCATAGCCATGATGGCAATCATCCCCATATTCGGCACCTCACTAGGGGGCGTTCTCACCGATCTTGTGGGCTGGCACGGGTCCTTTTTCATGCTTGCCATCACGGGCCTGGTACTCGCCATATTTGTAGGGACTCAGATCCAAGAAACTCATCAGCCTGAGCATGTTTTTACTTTTAAAGACGCCTTGATGGGTTACCGTGAGCTCTTAGGTACCGATCGCTTCCTCGCAAGCGCGCTCACGACAGCGTTTCAGACCGCTGTCTTCTTCGCAATGATGGGTTTTATTGCCTACTCGTTCGAGAGAATGAGTATTAGCCCCAAGGAATTTGGGGTATGGATGGCGACTACTTCAGTCGGCTACGTGATCGGAAACCTGGCCAACAAACGTCTACTCAACCGATACCGGATTGAAATCATCACCTTTGTAGGGGCAATAGCATCTCTTATTTGTCTCCTACTGATGGAAATCTGGCACAACGCGGCCCCGAATTCACCGATGGGATTGGCGATCCCAATGCTTCTGGTTGGGCTATCGAACGGAGTAATCATCGCCAACTCGATAATCACAGCTTCCTCGGTCATTCCTCGCCTCAGAGGGTCGGCAACGGGCCTTGTAGGGGCCATGCAGATGGGTGCGGGAGGCATCTCTGGCACCGTGGCGATTTGGTTGGGTGCCGACCAGGATACAAATGTTGGAATCCTCACATTGCTCGTCATTAGTTTTTGTTCGTTAATGTCAGCCTGGTGGTCGTCCAGACTGCAGCAGTCTCAGTAAATTAAAATCAATAGAACGGGCATTTCAAATTGCTTGTCCTAGTTAGCTGAGAAGACTGCGATATTACGTTTATAAAAGACTAGGAGCTCTCCAATGGATAGAAATAAGTACGAAAAATATCAATCCGACGTCATCGTTGATCTGCTCAAGCAATACGATATCAAGCACATTTCGATGAACCCAGGCGCGAGCTTCCGCGGACTCCACGATTCGATAATTAACTACGGCGAGAATGACCCAGAGCTAATGGTCTGTCAGCACGAAGAAATCGCGGTACAGATAGCTCATGGGTACGCCAGAGCGACAGGTAAACCCATGGGCGTCATCCTACATAACCTGGTCGGCATGCTTCATGCGCAGATGGCGGTTTACTATGCGTATATAGACAGGGCTCCTATTTTTATTATGGGCGCTACCGGCCCAATGCACGAGGGAAAGCGACGCCCACACATTGACTGGTCCCACTCCGCGCTAGTGCAGGGTGAGGCGATGCGTAACTACACCAAGTGGGACTACCAGCCACACGCAATCGAGGGGGTGCCCGAGAGTTTCATGCGCGCCTACAGCACGATGGTCACTGAACCTGCTGGTCCGATCTACATGTGCTATGACGCCTGGCTACAGGAGGAGAAGCTGACCTGCGAAGATCTCGAGATGCCGCCAGAGAATATGCAGAAGGCGCCGGCACCGATGGGAGCTGACCCCGAGACCCTAGGAGCGATGGCCGACGTTATCTTGAACGCCAAGCACCCAGTCATCTTGGTCGACTTCATCGGCCGCCAGCCGGGTAACTTCGAGAAACTGGTGACGCTCGCGGAGACACTGGGTTGTGGTGTGTGGGACATCAACAACTCGCTCGCGTTCCCGAACCAGCACCCTCTCTGTATCTCGCTGGACCATGAGTCACTGAAGAACGCCGACGTGATTCTCGGGATCGACGTACGTGACTGGGAAAAACCGACGCACAAGCTGGTATCGACGACTCGCGAAGTGACCTCGTATGTCCCGGACAACTGTGTCTGGATGGAGATCGGATTCGCGGAGCTCGAGATGTCTGCGTGGGCGTTTGACTACGGCCGGTATCAGCCGAAGCAGCACGTCGCTCTAGGCGACCCTCGTCTCGCGATGCCTGAGCTGGCGAAGATTGCCCAAGCGAAACTAGACGCAGACCCGAGTTTGGTGAGTGCACGTGACGCACGTGTCCAGGCCTTTACCGAGAGACATAACAAAATCTTTGCGGACTGGAGAGCGTCAGCAGAGTCGAAGCGTGGCTCTGATCCGATCAGCTACGCGGAGCTGGCAATGATCACCTGGGACGTGATCAAAGACGAGGACTGGGTCCTCGCCACCGGTACCGCCCGTGAGTGGGTTCGCAAGCTATGGAATTTCGACAAGCCATACAGGCACGCCGGCCGGTCGTTAGGCACCTCGACACAGATCGGGATGTCACTCGGTGTGGGCCTCGCCTACCGTGGCACCGACAAGCTGGTACTCAACTTCCAGCCAGACGGCGATCTCATGTACGACGCGGGGGCCCTGTGGACGGCGGCGAAACACGAGATCCCCATCCTGATCATCATGTGTAACAACCGGGCGTACTACAATGACTGGGAGCACCAAGAGCGGATGGCTCATCTGAGGGGCACGGATGTCGAGAAAGCTCACATCGGGATGGATATATTCGATCCAGAGCCTGATTTCGCGACCCTCGCGAAGTCGATGGGCATGCATGGTGAGGGTGCGATCACCGACCCGTCGGAGATAGCTGGCGCACTGAGACGTGCGATCGAGGTCGTGAAGTCAGGAAAACCAGCACTCGTGGACAGGAGCCTCTGACGAGGCTCTCGACCCATAAAAACATTGGGCCGTCATAGGCCAGATTTGGGAGCTATACTTAGGGCTTTAAGTTATCAAATATCTGGTTAATTGGACTCAAAAATGCAGTTTCATCTAAATGGCTTTTTTCCTGGGGACCCCCGTATCAACGATCCACAAGATCGGATCGTTCCTCCGCCAATCAAGAGACCGTTACCAACGCGCTGCGATGTGATGATTGTTGGCTGTGGGCCCGCAGGTCTCAATCTTGCCGCCCAGTTGTCCCAGTTCAGTGACATTCACACCGTAATCACCGACCTCAAGGATGATCGACTCACCGTCGGACAGGCTGATGGGATGGCCTGCCGGACACTAGAGATGTTTCAGGCATATGGTTTCGCAGGACAGGTGGTGCAAGAAGCCTATGGTGTCAACGAGGTCGCTTTCTGGAAGCCAGACCCAATTAACCCCGCACACATCGCACGGAGCACTAAGATTGATGATGTCGAGGACGATCTGTCAGAGATGCCTCACGTCATTATCAATCAGGCAAGGATCCATGATCACTTCCTGAACGTGATGAGAAACTCGGCCGCTAAGACCGAGCCATTCTATTCAAGAAAGCTGATTGACCTCGTTGTCGATCACTCCGACCAGGATTACCCGGTGACGGTCACATTTGAACGTGCCGTTACTCACTCACAATTCAACCGAGAGGTAGAGACGGTCAAGTGT
>RGHP01000013.1 GCA_010024125.1 Gammaproteobacteria bacterium
CCGGAGTGACTGCGCGTTCAGGTTGATCAAATATTATGTGTAGATCGGTGCCTTGCATTTCAATTGCACAGGGCGCATCCGGCGCGCGATAACGGACCTTTGCGGTAAATCGCCCGGGTAGGGTTGGCGGTTCGCCAATCCAGTTGATCTGACGAGCGAGTAATCCCTTTGCAAACAATTTCGGGTGGTCAGTGCCTTGCACGACCAGGAGCTCATTGGTCTCAAGATTTTTTTCAGCGACGAACCACGGAGCGTCTGAATAATTTTTTAAGCCGCCGATACCAAGACCTTGGCGTTGACCGAGGGTGTAGAACATGAGTCCTTCATGGCGCCCGATGATATCTCCTGATTCGGTGACGATGTTGCCAGGTTTCGGCTTGACGTAGGTCTTCAGAAAATCGCTAAACCTGCGCTCGCCGATAAAACAGATGCCAGTTGAGTCTTTTTTGCGAGCGGTGATAAATCCCTGGCTTTCGGCGATTTCGCGAACTTTTGGTTTTAATAAGTCACCAACTGGGAAGAGTGATGCATTGACTTGTTCTGCGGTCAGCGCCCAGAGGAAATAGCTTTGATCCTTATTGCGATCAAGACCGCGATGCAGGGGGTTTTTCCCATCCACTCGGCGTACGTAGTGACCGGTTGCGATTAAATCAGCGCCGAGGTCACGGGCATAATCCAAAAACGCGCGAAATTTAATTTCACGGTTACACAAAATATCGGGGTTTGGTGTGCGGCCTGCGTTTACTTCAGACAAAAAGTTTTCAAACACATCATCCCAATATTCGGCGGCAAAGTTGACGCGATGGAGCTCAATGCCAAGCGTGTCGGCAACTTGTTCGGCATCTTTCAGGTCTTCAATTGCTGTGCAGTATTCTGTGCCGTCGTCTTCGTCCCAGTTTTTCATGAACATGCCACTGACGGCATAGCCCTGCTCTTTGAGTAAGTAGGCTGTAACTGAGGAATCAACGCCGCCGGACATTCCGACGATGACTTGGGTGTCTTTGTTTTGCATGCGCAGATTCTACCCGAGTTGCATCAATCACTCGATACTCACCGGGTGATAAATCACTTAACTGATAGTCGCCGACGGTGGTGCGTACCAGTCTCAAAGTTGGAAATCCAACTGCCGCAGTCATACGGCGTACCTGACGATTGCGTCCCTCATCAAGCGTCATCTCGATCCAACTTGTTGGAATATTTTTTCGAAAACGAACGGGTGGGTCGCGCTCCGGGAGCATTGGTGGATCGATCAGACGACACTGCACCGCTTGGGCCGGGCCGTCGTTGAGTTGCACGCCGTGTTCTAACTGTGTGCAGGCTTCTTGATCGATCGCACCATCGACCTGTACCCAATACACCTTGTGCTTACCGTGTTTGGGGTGGGCGAGGGTGTCTTGCAGTCGTCCATCGTCCGTCAGAATGAGTAAACCTTCAGAGTCTTTATCCAGTCGGCCAGCGGGATAGATATTGGGAATATCGATGTGGTCTTTGAGTGTTGTTCCTTCACCGCTGAATTGACAGAGAACACCAAAGGGTTTGTAAAAGAGTACGAGCATACCTATCCCAAAGAACAAGATAATTCCTGAAGTGGTCGGACCAAAACAGTGGTATGATCCGCACCCGCAATACAAACGTGATACAGCACAACAGGAGAAAAGGATGGGCTACCAACACATCCAAGTGCCGGCGTCAGGCGAAAAAATCACTGTGAACCAGGATGGATCGCTTAACGTCCCGAATAACCCAATCATTCCATTTATTGAAGGCGATGGTATCGGAGTCGACATCACCCCGCCAATGATTGAGGTTGTCAACGCAGCCGTTGAGAAGGCATACGGCGGTTCGAAGTCTATTTCATGGATGGAAGTTTATTGTGGCGAGAAATCTGTCGCGACATACGGCGCTGATGAGTGGCTTCCAGAAGAGACACTTGAAGCATTCAAAGAATACAAAGTCGGTATCAAAGGCCCCCTGACCACACCAGTGGGTGGCGGCATTCGTTCATTGAACGTTGCTTTGCGTCAGCAGTTGGATTTGTACCTCTGTTTGCGTCCAGTTCGTTACTTCACAGGTGTTCCAAGCCCTGTGAAAGAGCCAGAAAAAACCAACATGGTGATCTTCCGTGAGAACTCAGAAGACATCTATGCAGGTGTTGAATACCAGGCGGGTACGCCTGAAGCTGACAAGCTGATCGAGATTCTCCGCAACGAATTTGGTGTAACGAAGATTCGTTTCCCAGAAAACTGCGGGATTGGTATCAAGCCCGTATCGGAAGAAGGCACGAAGCGTCTCGTTCGTAAGACACTGCAGTACGCAATTGATAATGATTTGCCAAGCGTGACGTTGGTTCACAAAGGCAACATCATGAAATTCACCGAAGGTGCTTTCAAAGATTGGGGTTATGAGTTGGCTCGTGAAGAGTTCGGCGCAACGCTGCTTGATGGTGGTCCTTGGTGTGTCATGAAGAATCCAAAGACTGGCAAAGACATCGTGATCAAAGATGTGATCGCTGATGCAATGCTTCAGCAGATTCTTCTGCGTCCTGCTGAGTACAGCGCGATTGCTACGCTGAACTTGAACGGTGACTATCTGTCTGACGCACTGGCTGCGCAGGTGGGTGGTATTGGTATTGCTCCTGGTGCCAACATTGGCGCGGACGTTGCGATTTTCGAAGCAACGCACGGAACAGCGCCAAAGTATGCAGGTCAGGATAAAGTGAACCCAGGTTCATTGATTTTGTCTGCGGAAATGATGCTCCGTCATTTGGGTTGGTTCGAAGCAGCTGATCTGATCATCGAAGGCATGGAAGGTGCGATTAAGTCGAAGAAAGTGACTTATGACTTCGAGCGTTTGATGGATGATGCAACACTGATGTCATGTTCTGAGTTTGGTCAGGAAATGATCAAAAACATGTAAGCCAAGGCTTCAGTGGAAACCCCGGCAGCGCGAGCTCCCGGGGTTTTTTATTGCCTAAATTTGGAAGGTTTGTGTCACAAGGCCTTCGCGATGTGCCCAGCTGTAATCGAAGGCATCCTGAGTTGGACCGTTCTGCCAGAGCATTTCGAGACGATCAATGGCTTGATCCCAGCTTGGATAGGGCGCGTCATTGGCGAACCAGACGACAGATAAGGCTTTGCCAACATGTGTGAACCAGTGATCACGCGCCATCATGATTTGTCGATGGGACTGACTGAACACAAATGCATAGAGCGAATCTAAGCTTTCCCAGGCCGATAAGTTGACGATGAAATCTGTGCCTAATCGTTTGCCAATTGTTGGATCGTCTTCGTTGACTTCCCGCCAGATAAAGCCCGGTGAAGATTCTGCAAGTCGCTGCACGTGCGGGACGGCGTTGAAAAAGGATTGCATGTCAGACGCATCTTTCGGGTATTTCATTTGTGCGACGTTGAATTGATAAATCATGGCGTTTGGAATCTTTTTTGTTGAATGGTCTTGGCAGCAAACTTTCCGATGTGTTTCTCTTTACTCAGGCGGTTTCGTCCCCATAAAGTGACTGTGTAACAAAGGACGTTTCGATTCAATGAGTGAACCAGACATCCCAGGTTTTGATCCGGATGATGATTACGCGCTAGCCGTCGCGAAGCCGGAGCTGAAAAAACCGCCGATGTATAAAGTCATTATGCTCAATGACGACTATACGCCTATGGAATTTGTGATTCATGTTCTGGAATTATTCTTCAACATGGATCAAGAGAAGGCGACACAAATCATGCTGACTGTGCACACCAAAGGTGCTGCGGTCTGCGGGGTATTCCCCAAGGACATTGCGGAAACGAAGGCGGAGCATGTGGTTGAGTATGCAAAAGAAAATCAGCACCCTCTGATGTGTCAGGTCGACATCGCAGAGGATTGAGAAGGAGAACTGTATGTTGAGCCGCGATCTCGAAGTTACCCTAAATAGCGCATTTAAACGCGCCAGGGAGCTCCGCCATGAATACATGACTGTCGAGCACCTGCTGTTGGGTTTATTGGATAACGCGTCTGCGGTACAGGTTCTTAATGCCTGTGGAGCTGATTTGTCGAAGCTGCGTGAGGAACTTGAACAATTTGTCACGCAAACAACGCCTTCATTACCTGAAGATTCTGAGCGTGATACACAGCCGACCCTGGGATTTCAGCGCGTACTTCAGCGTGCTGTATTCCATGTGCAGTCGTCTGGTAAGCAAGAGGTCACGGGCGCCAATGTGTTAGTCGCGATCTTTTCAGAGCAAGAATCGCAGGCTGTCTATTTCCTGAAGCAGCAAGAAATCGCGCGAATTGATGTGGTGAATTACATCAGCCATGGAATTGCGAAGTCTGAAGAGGCAGGTGCTGATGGTGAGGCTGAATCGGAATCGCAGACAAATCAAGCGGCATCCGGAGATGAGCGGACGTCGAACCTCGATGGCTACTGCACCAATCTTAATTCAGAAGTGAAGAAAGGACGCATCGATCCGTTGATCGGGCGTGATGAAGAGCTATCGCGCGTGATTCAGACACTGTCACGTCGTCGTAAAAACAATCCTTTGCTTGTGGGTGAAGCAGGCGTTGGTAAAACAGCAATCGCTGAGGGTCTCGCCTATCGGATTGAAGAGGGGCAGGTTCCTGAAGTCATCGCTGATGCTGTGGTGTACTCGTTGGATCTTGGATCACTCTTAGCGGGTACTAAGTATCGCGGTGATTTTGAGAAGCGTTTAAAAGCGTTGCTTGGTGAGCTTGAAAAAGAAAAGCATGCCATCTTATTCATCGACGAAATCCACACCATTATTGGGGCTGGGGCGGCGTCTGGTGGTGTGATGGACGCATCGAACCTACTCAAACCACTGCTGTCATCCGGTCAGTTGAAATGCATCGGATCCACAACCTTCCAAGAATTCCGAGGGATTTTTGAGAAAGACCGCGCGCTCGCGCGCCGCTTCCAAAAGGTGGATGTCTTAGAGCCATCCGTTGAAGACACGATCAAGATTTTGAATGGTTTGAAGTCACGCTTTGAAGAGCACCATGAGCTGCGCTATACCAAGGCTGCGTTGACTTCAGCTGTTGAATTATCCGCGAAATATATGAGTGACCGGCATTTGCCAGATAAGGCGATCGATATCATCGATGAAGCGGGAGCGATGCAACGCTTGATGCCACCTTCGCGGCGTAAAAAGATCATTGGAGTGCCTGAGATTGAGGCGGTCGTCGCCAATATCGCCAGAATTCCGCCAAAACAGATTTCCAAATCAGACACTGAAGTCCTCGAGAATCTAGAGCGTGATCTGAAATTGACAGTCTTTGGTCAAAACGAAGCCATCGAACGCATGAGTTCAGCGATCAAGTTGTCGCGGGCGGGATTGAAGCAAGAAGGGAAGCCAGTGGGCTGTTTCTTGTTTGCGGGACCGACGGGTGTTGGTAAGACTGAGGTGAGCCGACAGCTCTCAAGAACGTTGGGTATCGAGCTTGTTCGCTTTGATATGTCGGAATATATGGAGCGTCATACTGTGAGTCGCCTGATTGGTGCGCCTCCTGGGTACGTGGGATTTGATCAAGGCGGATTGTTGACTGAGGCAATCACCAAAAATCCGCATTGCGTGTTGTTATTGGACGAGATTGAGAAGGCGCACCCTGATGTCTTCAATCTGTTACTTCAAGTGATGGACCACGGCACCTTGACTGATAACAACGGTCGAAAAGCGGATTTCCGCCATGTGGTGCTGATCATGACAACCAACGCCGGTGCTGAGAGTTTGTCGAAGCGAACAATCGGCTTCAGTGAGCAGGACCAGACAACAGATGGTATGGAAGCGATTAAGCGTCACTTCACGCCAGAATTCCGTAACCGATTGGATGCGATCGTACAGTTTTGTGCGCTCAACGAGGATGTGATCGAGCAAGTCGTTCACAAATTCATCGCAGAACTTCAGGCGCAACTCGATGACCGTAAGGTATCGATCGAGCTGGATGATTCAGCGATGCGTTGGCTCGCGAAGCGCGGCTACGACAAAGCAATGGGTGCTCGTCCGATGGCGCGATTGATTCAGGATTCAATCAAACGTCCATTGGCGGATGCCATTTTGTTTGGTGATTTAGCCGGTGGCGGCAGTGTGCTTGTGACAGTCGATAACAATGACGAGCTTGCGTTCGAAATGACGCCTCGTGAAGTGAAATCGAAAGAAACAGCGTGAGGTTTGGTCATCCCGGGAAACCGGGATGGCAAAAGATCAGCGTGCCCGGAACGTGATCCGACCTTTTGTCAGATCGTAAGGTGTAAGTTCTACAGTCACACGGTCGCCAGTCAAAATCCGGATGTAGTGCTTACGCATTTTTCCTGAGATGTGAGCTGTCACAACGTGACCATTATCGAGTTCGACACGGAACATGGTATTTGGCAACGTATCAATGATCGTGCCTTCCATTTCAATTGAATCTTCTTTTGCCATTTGGCTCCCTTCGAGCGTGATGAAAGGCGCGATTATGCCCGCTTACTCCGCGCGAATCCACCTACTGTTGATGAGCATCTCAATTGGACGGTATTCGTTTTTGTATGCCATTTTTTTGGAGTCGCGGATCCAGTAGCCTAAATACACATACGGAAGCTCAAGTCCACGGGCAACCTCAATGAGCTGCAAGACCATTAAACGCCCGAGGCTTCGGGCATCAAATTCGGGGTCTGGTTCAAAGAATGTGTAGATTGCAGACAATCCATTACCTGGAATCTCGTCGAATAAAGTGACCGCAATGAGTCGTTCGTTGATTCGGGCTTCCAAAAAAAATGCATGCTGACTGTTGGATGCGAGAAACGACTCATACTGCGAGGGTGATGGCGGATACATGTCGCCATCAGCGTGACGCACCTCAATGTAACGTCGATAGAGTTCATAGCGCTCTTCATCCAAGATGGGTGTTCGCGCCGTAAAGCTGACGTCTTGGTTTTTTTTCAGTGTGCGGATCTGGCGGCGTTTTGGTTGAAATGATTTGACTGGGACGCGTACAGAGATACAGGCTGAGCATTGAGCGCAGTGCGGCCGATAGGTGTAGCGGCCTGAACGCCGAAAACCGGATTCTGCGAGTTTCACAACCTGTTCTGCACTGAGCGTGGTACTCGGTTCCACGAACAGGGTCGTCGCCTCTTGCCCCTCGAGGTAGCTGCAAGGGTGTGGCGCGGTAGAGAAAAATTTCAGCGTTTCAAAGCCACTCATGATGTGAGCTCATTGATCCTTTCAATAAATTCAGCGCGAGTGATGAGGCTAGCACCGAGTGACTCAAGATGCGATGTCGGAACCTGGCAATCAATGAGCTCGATCTGATGTAGGTCAGCTTCTTCACAAAGTGCAGCAAGTGCCGCTTTCGATGCATCGGGAACCAGAGAGACCATCGACTCCCCAAAGAGCGCGCGACCAAGTCTGACACCGTAGAGCCCGCCAACAAGGTCATTATTCCGATATGTCTCAAAGGACATCGCAAACCCTTGTTGGTGGAGTTCGACGTAAGCCTCAATCATCTCTTCAGTGATCCATGTGCCTTCGCGGCTCTCTCTCGTGGATGCACACAAGCGAATGAGTGTTTCAAATTGGGTATTGATCCGAATCTCAAATCCTTGCTTTTTGATTGCTTGTTTGAGGCTTCGTCTGAATTTGAATGCTGAGGGCTCAAGAACCAAACGAGGATCCGGGCTCCACCAAAGAATCGGTTCACCGTCTGAGAACCAGGGAAAAATACCGCGGGAGTAGGCGAGTTTTAGGCGTTCGGGTGACAAATCACCCCCAGCACACAACAACCCATTGGGGTCGTCGAGTGCTTCAGTCACATCTGGAAAATCCAGAATGTGGGGAGGAATCCAGGGGATCAGTGTCCAGACTCGTCGAGGTAGCGCTCTGCATCAAGCGCAGCCATGCAGCCAAAACCCGCTGATGTAATTGCTTGACGATAGATATGGTCTGCTACATCACCTGCTGCAAACACGCCAGGAACAGAGGTCTCAGTGGCAAATCCATCAAGGCCTGAACGGACGATGAGATAGCCACCATTCATGTCGAGCTGGCCGGCAAACAGATCTGTATTTGGCTTGTGTCCGATTGCGATAAACACACCGTGTACGTCGATTTGTTGTGTTGAATCATCTTGTGTCGATTTAAGACGGAGCCCCGTGACACCAGCATCATCGCCCAACACTTCATCGAGTTGGTGATTCCAAATAACTTCGATGTTGTCCTTTGCGAATAATCGATCTTGAAGAATCTTCTCTGAACGGAGTGAGTCACGACGGTGAATCAGTTTGACTGAGTCAGCAAGATTCGCGAGATACAGCGCTTCTTCGACCGCGGTATTCCCGCCGCCGACCACCGCCACAGAGCGTCCACGATAGAAGAATCCATCACAGGTTGCGCATGCAGAAACACCACGGCCTTTGAATGCTTCTTCAGATTCAAGACCTAAATACTGCGCACTTGCACCTGTTGCGATGATGAGGGCATCACAGGTGTATGTTCCTTGGTCGCCAACTAGTTCAAATGGCTTTTGTTTGAGGTTGGCTGTGTGAATATGATCGTTGATGACTTCAGTATCGAAGCGTTCGGCATGGGCTTGCATGTCCATCATCAACTGTGGGCCCTGTAAATCAGCAACACCACCTGGCCAGTTTTCGACTTCTGTGGTTGTTGTGAGCTGACCGCCAACCTGGGTTCCTGTAATGACAACAGGAGAGAGGCCCGCACGAGCGGCATAGACAGCTGCTGTCCATCCGGCTGGACCTGAACCAAGAATGATAAGTTGATGATGCACGATTGATGTGTCCTTCTCTGTTAAACTTCGCGAATGTCTTTTCAGGCGTATAGATTAAAGGTCATGAGTCCATCCTCCAAGGAGTTCGGTTGAACGAATCCACACATCAGCTCTGGTATACCCGCTTAATCCGTGAAGTCACGTGGCTTTTCGGCGTTGCTTTATCCATTTTTATTTTTTTAGCGCTGTTGTCCTTTGATGTAAGAGATCCTGGTTGGTCTTATCAAGGTGCGATTGGTGATGTTCATAACGCAATCGGTCCGGTTGGCGCTTTTGTTTCTGACTGGTTGTTATCATGGTTTGGGTACACAGCCTTTGTGGTCGCGTGGCTTCCAATGGTTATCGTTCGTTGGATTGTTCGTGGTACGCACGATGGACGTATTTGGATCGCAAGAGCACTCGGTCTCATGCTCTTGATCCCTGGCCTGTGCATTGTGCTTGGATTGCATCTCGGCGCAGGTTCAAGCTGGCTGCCTATTGGCACAACCGGTGGCGGTATTTTAGGTGGCGTCTTAAATCAAGGCCTTGTTGGTGACTTTGGGGTTACAGGAACTGCCCTTGGTGGTCTTGTGTTGAGTTTGGTAGGGATGACGATTGTCTTTTCATTATCTTGGCCAGACGTACTCGCAGGCCTTGGGTATGGGGTTCTCGAGACCGGGAGATCAATTGCGGGAGTATTGAGTGGTAAAAGCCAGCCTGCACAGTTGAGTATTGAGAGCCGACGATCGCTTTTGGGTCGCTTATTGGCGCCAATTAACCGGGCGATTCTTCCAAAGACTGTTCGTAACACGCTGAGCAAAGTTGCACCGCGTCCACCTGAAGCCGATGTTGCGCAGATCGAAGCGGAGCTGTTAGGACTTAAAGCCACTCGAGATATTTATCGTCCTGAAGAATCGATGCCGGAAGTGAATATTGATGAGCCAACAGTGGATCAGGGACCTCGTCTTGATCTGTCTGCGTTAGATGGGATCGATAACGGTCGTCGTGATCCAGTCATCGGTGCTGAAACAGCACCTGATTTGGTTGAACGCAACATTACCATTGCACCGCTGAATGAAGCTCAGACCCTGCTTGATGATGAGCCAGAGGCGGCTCCCGTGAAGCCAAGGACTCGAGTCAGTAAAACAGTTGCTGGGCAAATGGCTTTGCCTGATCTCTCGTTACTCGATCCGCCTGAACCACCATCAGATAAAGGATTCTCTCAAGATGAATTGACCGAAATGGGTGATTTACTTGTTCGACGTCTTGGTGAGTTTGGCGTTGAGGCAGAGATTGTCGCGATTAATCCAGGTCCTGTGGTGACGCGTTTTGAAATTGACCCAGCACCCGGGGTCAAAGTCTCTCGGATTACGAATCTGGCGAAAGATCTTGCGCGAAGCTTAGCTGTCATTAGCGTTCGCGTGGTTGAGGTGATTCCAGGGAAAAGCACCGTTGGTATTGAGATTCCAAACCAGTATCGAGAAATGGTTCGGTTGTCGCAAATTCTTGGGAGTGATGCTTACACCAAAGATCCTTCAGTGTTATCACTCGCGCTTGGTCATGATATTTCTGGTCAGTCGGTGTGTGCGAACTTAGCGAAGATGCCTCACTTGTTGGTGGCGGGGACCACAGGCTCAGGGAAGTCTGTGGGCGTGAACGCCATGATCCTCTCGATGCTCTATAAGGCACGGCCTGATGATCTGCGTTTGATTTTGGTCGATCCAAAAATGTTGGAGCTTTCGATTTATGAGGGAATTCCACATTTGTTGGCTCCGGTTGTCACAGATATGAAAGATGCAGCCAATGCGCTTCGTTGGTGTGTTGGAGAGATGGAACGTCGGTATAAGCTGATGGCAGCGCTTGGTGTTCGAAATCTTGAAGGGTTCAATCAAAAGATTCGCGAGCATGAGGAGCGTGGAGAACCGATTCTTGATCCAACCTTTGTACCATCGGGTTTTGATCCGAATGAAGCTGCTCCTGAACTCAAGGCGATGCCATTTATCGTTGTGGTGATCGATGAGTTTGCCGACATGATGATGATTGTTGGCAAAAAGGTAGATCAGTTGATTGCACGGCTCGCGCAAAAAGCGCGTGCAGCGGGCATTCACTTGATTCTTGCAACGCAACGCCCGTCGGTGGATGTCATTACAGGCTTGATCAAGGCCAACGTACCAAGTCGAATCAGTTTCCAGGTCAGTTCGAAGATCGATTCGCGAACTGTGCTTGATCAGGGTGGAGCGGAGCAGTTACTCGGTCATGGCGACATGTTGTATTTACCGGCAGGAAAGCCCGTGCCTGTGCGAGTACACGGTGCTTTTGTCGATGACCATGAAGTTCACAATGTTGTGAATTTCTGGAAGATTCAGGGCGAGCCTGCTTACGAAGAAGCTATTCTCAACGCGCAGTCTGCAGGTGATGGAGAAGCGCAGGGATCACTATTGGACGGTGATGACGAAGCAGATCCTTTGTACGACGAAGCGGTCGCTTTTGTGACTGAAACGCGACGTGCATCGATTTCTGCAGTTCAGCGGAAATTGAAAATCGGCTATAACCGAGCCGCCCGGATGATTGAAGCGATGGAGGCGGCTGGTGTGGTCAGTGAAATGGGATCCAATGGCTCCCGCGAAGTCCTAGCGCCGGGGCCACGTTGATGCGTATTTTCCTTGGTCTTGGGTGTCTTCTCCTATCACTTGTCGCACATGCTTCACCGATTGAGAGTTTAGCGAGGCTCTTGGAGCCGTATCGTGCGTTTTCGGCTGATTTCAAACAAAGCACATTAGATCCAGAGGGCTCACCGATTAACCAGATGACGGGTGAGCTTGCCATTGCCTCTCAATCCACTTTTTTTTGGAAAACAAACCCACCGTTCTCTCAGGTCATTGTGGCTGACGGCGAGGTGCTCTGGGTTTTTGATGAGGATCTCTATCAAGTTCAGGTCCGTCCGCTCGATGATGCATTAGCCGCGTCGCCGGCTGCGATCTTAAGTGGAGATCTTGAGATGTTAGGGTCGCGTTTCCAAGTGACAGAAGATCGCTTTGGAACCATGGCGGTCTATCAGCTTGAGCCAAGGGCGACTGATGAGGTCACGCGCCAAATTGTCTTGCGATTTGATGGCAGTCGATTATTGGATTTAGCGATTGAAGACGCGCTTGGTAATCGCTCGCTCGTGACCCTGACTGCGGTCATGCAAGGAAAGCCCTCGAATGCACTGTTTCAATTCACGCCGCCAGACGGTGCTGATGTGATTTATGCACTGGGCGAGAAGCGTCAGTGATGTGGTTGTATATCGCGATGGGTGGCGCTTTGGGTGCTGTCTCGCGCTATGGTGTGACGCTCGGCGCCGCTCGGCTTGGAGCGACGGGTTTTCCCTACGCGACACTGACTGTGAATGTTGTTGGAAGTTTTTTAATCGGCCTCTTTGTGGCATGGCTTGGTGGACGAACCGAGATCAATCCTGCGCTTCGTCCACTCATTCAGGTTGGATTTTTAGGCGCATTGACCACATTCTCGACGTTCAGTCTTGATGCATTGATTTTGCTTGAACAAGGACGGTTGACGCAGGCCGGGCTCTATATCGCGGCAAGTGTTCTGGTATGCTTGGCCGCTTGTTTTATTGGTTTGCTCGCTGGCCGTTCGCTCGGTTTTTAAGGAATACACAGACTCATGCTTGATCCCAAACTTCTCCGTAATGATCTCGATTCAGTCGTTGCACAACTCGCTCGTAAAGGCGTTGTTTTTGATGTATCGGCCTACCAAGCGCTTGAAACCAAGCGGAAGTCATTACAGCTTGAGACTGAGTCATTACAAAACAAGCGAAAGGATGGGTCCAAATCTGTTGGTCTTTTGATGAAAGACGGCAAGAAAGACGAGGCTGAGAAGTTAAAGGCTGAGATTGCTGGGATTGGTGATGCATTGGCAGCCATTGAAACGCAATTCCACGAGGTGCAAGCAGAGCTTGACCGAATCCTCATGGAAACACCCAATCTGCCGGATACGAGCGTTCCAGAAGGGACAAGTGAAGACGATAACGTTGAAGTCGCTGTTGTCGGCCAGAAGCCAAGCTTCGGGTTTGCGGTTCGTGATCACATTGAGATTGGCGAGTTATTCTCAGGGCTTGATTTTGATCGTGCGGCGCAGTTGTCTGGTAGTCGCTTTGTCACCATCCATGGCGCCTTTGCAAAGCTACATCGTGCATTGATCCAATACATGCTGGATTTGCATACAGAGCAGCACGGGTATTCCGAAACCTATGTACCTTTGTTGGTGGATGGATCGATTCTCGAAGGCACGGGTCAATTACCGAAGTTCAAGGATGACTTGTTCCGGATCGCCCCAGAAGATGGTGGTGGTCGCGAACGTTATTTGATCCCGACCGCAGAAGTACCGTTAACGAACCTTGTCCGTGATTCAATTGTTGATTCGGGGTCATTGCCACTTCAGTACGTGGCACATACGCCATGTTTCCGCGCTGAAGCCGGTTCTTATGGGCGTGATGTTCGTGGCATGTTCCGTCAACATCAGTTCGATAAAGTTGAGTTAGTTTGGATTACGCATCCAGACAAGAGTTGGGAAGCCCTCGAGTCGCTTCGTGCGCATGCAGAGGCAGTGTTGACTGGACTGGGCCTGCACTATCGGGTGGTTGATCTGTGTGGCGGTGATCTCGGATTTTCAGCAGCGAAAACCTACGATCTGGAAGTATGGTTGCCAGGACAAGATCAGTTCCGCGAGATCAGCTCTTGCTCGAACTGTTTAGATTTCCAATCACGTCGGATGCAAGCGCGTTTCAGAAACGAGAATGGTAAGCCTGAGCTCGTTCACACACTCAATGGATCGGGTGTTGCAATCGGGCGCTGTCTCATTGCAGTTGTTGAGAACTATCAAAATGAAGATGGCTCGATCACTGTGCCGGAGGTTTTGAAGCCGTATATCAAGGCCGATCGACTGACGCCCTAACTAGAGACATTTTGTTGGTTTCGGTAAGCCAGCTGACTGGAAACAGCTTATGGAGATAGATACTGTTTCCTTTCTCAGGTCCCGCCTCTAATTTGATCCACTTCACTAATGGCCGCATCGCCGGCGCATGATCAAACTCGTTGTAGTATCGACGAACCAGTTCGATTAATTCCCAATGCGCGGCGTGAAGTTCAATAGATTCCAATGCGGCAAGCTCGAGTGCTGCTGATTCATTCCAATCACTGAGATGTTTCAGATAGCCATCGGGATCGAGTTGGAGTGACATACTAACTCCAGGTGCGACAGGGTGATGCTTCAAGAAGATCGATCCACTGTGCTTGGCTGATAGCATCAATATTTGCGTTCGGAAATAGTACTTTATCTTCTTCAAACACAACCGCGCGACAGGGAATCGCTTCGAGCGTATGCAACCCGTTGAGGGCACTGCCTGCAATCACCACGAGATCATCGTCGCTGATCCAATCGATCGCATCATGAAGTGCCGATGTTGATGTCACGAGATGAATCATTAGGCCTCCAACACCACATCGCTCTGATTGAGACACTCGCGAATCGTATCCCTGTTACACAGGGTCCCAGGAAAGTTTTCCGCAATCTCTACTCGCCGTATTTCGCAACTGACTTGATCAACGAGGATCGTATCGATGTCATAAAGGGGAAGACTTTTGAGTTTTCCACTCAGAGCGAGAGGGCTTTCCTCTGGCATCGCAGGTAGGTTTGTCCATAAAACACCAGCGTCTTGTAATACTACAGACACGGGGCACTCGAAGGTCGCAAGTACCAAGGCCATATCGACCATCTCACGTGTTCCTAGGGATTCAGTTGGGCCTGAGCGAATAACTAGGGTGACTGATTTCATCGAAATTGCACCACACGGTCTGCGGATTGGAGACGGTCTGTCCATTCGCCAAGTCCGCCAATACGCACACCATCGATCAGTTGCTGCTCATGAATACCGCGGCGCTCGGCTGCTGTGATACAGGCCACGATTTCACAGGATTCAAGGGTAGCTATCTCTGCAAGTTGACCCGAAGGATCTGCTTCTCCTTGAGGAATATCACGTGAGCGATCAGCGAAGAGCACGCCGTCTTCGTATAAAAAGCAGAAGACCGCGTGTCCCTTGGATAACGCGGCCTTCATTGTATCGAGAGCTCTTAGTGGCAGTGTTCCGCTATCGGGAGACACCGCCAATAAGATGGCGAATTGCTTCACTCGTCGCCAGAGAATACGCCCAGAAGCGCAAGCAAATTCGTGAACAGCATGTAGATGTCCACGTAGAGTGCTACCGTCGCCATAACGTAGTTAGTCTCACCGCCGTGGATGATCCGGCTCGTATCAAACAAGATGTAGCCAGCTGCCAACAACACAAGCATCGCGCTGAGCGCTAGGCTGAGTGCAGGAACTTGGAAGAAGATCAGACCGATTGAAGCCAACAGGGCGATAATGAGGCCCGTGAACAAGAATCCGCCCATGAAGCTAAAGTCTTTCTTGGTTGTCAGTACATACGCTGACAAGGACAAGAAGACCGCAGCTGTTCCAAACAGTGCGTTACCGACAACAGACGCTCCACCTGGCGACTGGAGGTAGTACGAGATCATTGGTCCAAGGCTCCAACCCATGAAACCAGTGAATGCGAAAACAAGTGGGAGTGCCCATACGCTGTTGCGCATTGCTTGTAGCGCAAACAACAGGCCAATCATTCCACCTAAAGACAGCAACCAATGCATTGGCGGCGCCTGCAGTGAAACAGCTAACGCAGTCATGCCTGCGCTAAAAAATAGAGTCATTGAGAGCAACATATAGGTGTTGCGCAATACCTTGCTTGCTGACTCTGAAACTCCGTATCCAGCGGTCGCTGTGGCTTGGGTAATGCGATCACTCATCGAAAGATCTCCTTTATCTGATCAAGTGCCGAATGCACTCAACTTTCGTATGATTCCAAAGCTATAGTAATGATTCTTGTTCATCTTGCAAGACCTTCTAGAGGCCTTTTATTTCAATAGGTTTAGAACAAAGACACCAAAAATTGTATGCCTGTCGATAAACTTGTGTTGTTTGATAACTGAACGGTAATCAAATCACCGCGATTTGAGATCGTTCTGTCAAAAAATCCTGCTAAGCTCTCGGCTCGGAGGTACTTCATGAAAGGTTATACACAGATCGCAGCTCTTCTTGAAAAGGGTATTGCTGGGTTTTTGCTATTGTTCGGAGCCACGATGGTGATGTTGATGGCAGGATTAATTTTCGTCCTGCTGTCTCAGGTTGGTGTGCTTGTTAAGTTGTCTGCAGCAGTGGCGCTCATTTTTGATTCAGCAGGCTCGTTGGAAGCGATCTTCATTCTTCTCTTGAAGTTGATCGATTTGGCGTTGATCGCTGTGCTCATTACGATAATCGCTCTGTCGTCCTATCAAAGCTTTGTCGATGATATCGATCATCTCGAAGCGATGGAGTCAGAAGCATCTCGGGGGATCCAGAAACTCGGCATGATGCGTCCGCAGCAGCTGAAGGGAAAACTCATTTCTACAGTCGTCGGACTGTCTTCGATTGCACTACTTGGTACTGCATTCCAGATTGCTGAGGCTTACAAAAATGGTTTGGGGATGCAGAGTTTTCCCCTTGAGATTGGAATAACTGCGGGGATTCATGTGTTGTTCTTAGCAACCAGCCTCACCATGGCATTCATGGAGAGGACTGATGCTAAGCATTAACTAACGATTAGAGGGTTTCGACGAAGGCGCCAATGTTTGCCATATCGTCAGGGCTCAAAGCAGCCGCCTGACCCCACATAAGCGCGCTTTGGGCGCCACGTGTTTCACCGTTTTTGTACTGAGTGAGCATCGATACAATTGCGTCTTTGGTTTGCCCTTGGAGCTTTGGACCGACGCCACCTTCACCGTTGAGGCCATGACACGCAGCACAGGCGGTGTAAGTTTTTTTACCGAGGTCAGCAGGGCTAGCTGCAGCGAGCATAGCTGCTTCAGCTTCACGACGTTTCGCATCTTCAACTTTATAGGTTTCGTAACATTCACCCACACACTTTCCGACAGGTGGATGATTTGTCTCCCAAGAAATTGAGCGCGCTCCAACCAGTAGGACGGCGGCTCCGAGGAAGATAGGAACAATTATTTTCGCGTTGCTCACGAACAACTCCTTTTTTAACGGTCGAGGCTAGACAACGCCGGTAATAATAAAGCCTTTCGCGCGGGCGTCAAACTTCAGTTGGACTTATTGCTGAATTCAACGGTTGAATCCCCGTTGTTAATCGCCTACTATGCGCGGCTTATCGCGATCGCGATCTGCGGAGAGGTGGCAGAGCGGTTGAATGCACCGGTCTTGAAAACCGGCATAG
>RGHP01000121.1 GCA_010024125.1 Gammaproteobacteria bacterium
GACCAAAACGCTTTTGGCTTCTTGTGCCCAAATGGTTTTCTCAAGATCTGCCGTCACCATCAAATGAACCCAACCATCCGATACTTGGCGTGCAAATACGCGCATCGCTGCATCGTGATCGACTCGACCTGAATCCGGGGAAATACTCATACCTGAACCATAGGTGTCAGTGGATTTCGCCATGATTGAATCGACAGTTTTCGAGTCAGCCGCTTGCAGCCACAAACTCGCATGCACGGTATAAAAAGAATCAGATTGCAGCCGTTCGAGGGAGATCTCAGCATTTTGTAATCCGCCCAAGCCCTGAAGCGCTTCGATCAACGCAGCCTCATCTAGGGTGCGTGAATTGAATGCTAAGGTGCCACCAAAGGGTTGCGGCTCAGGATCGCGCCCGTTGAATAACTGAGTTACCTGACCTGCCAGCGCTTCGACACCTTGAGGCTGCTCAACTGCAGGCTCTCTGACCACGCCATGCACTCTGAGAATTGAGTCGGTATCAAGATCACCCACCAATCGCTTCAACATCACAAAAAGCGACAACTTAGGTGCAAATACGACAGCATCACCGCGATAGGTTTGGTTGAGATCAAAAACAACATTCGCTGTCGCTAAATCGGCTTCAGTATCGAGTTCGATGATCACTGTTCGACCCTGAAAACGGCGCGCCTCACCGGCAGACTCCATGGAGTCAACTAATCGCAGTCGGTAATCGCCTTCGACTTCTTCAATAACTTCAAGGATCGAGTCACAAAGACCCGATCCGGCGCCCGTAATAACAAGTTCGATCACTGGCTGTCCCTAAGAATCGAAAGCATCCGCTTCAATGGTTCAGCAGCACCCCAAAGGAGTTGGTCACCGACTGTAAATGCATTGAGATACTCAGGCCCGAGATTCATTTTACGAACGCGTCCGACAGGAACACGCAAGGTTCCCGTGACCGCTGCAGGAGTCAGCTTGGCCATCGAATCTTCACGCTCGTTCGGAATCAGGTCGGTCCATTCAGTTCCGTTCGCAAGAACATCATTGATCTCATCGATTGGTACATCACGCGTTAACTTGATCGTTAATGCCTGAGAATGGCAACGCATTGCACCGATGCGAACACAGGTTCCATCAATCGGCATTGGATTCGACTCACGACCGAGGATCTTGTTGCACTCAGCCATCGCTTTCCATTCTTCACGGCTCTGACCGTTTTCAAGCTTCGTATCAATCCAAGGCAGAAGACTTCCCGCAAGTGGATACCCGAAAAACTGGGTCGGGATGCCGTCTCCACGCAGCGCATCTGTAACTTTACGATCGATATCAAGAATCGCAGATGATGGAGTCGCAAGCTCTGTCGCTACCTGAGACTCAAGGTATCCCATCTGGGATAACAGCTCACGCATATTGTTTGCGCCAGCTCCACTGGCCGCTTGGTATGTCATTGCTGTCATCCACTCGACCCATCCTTGACGAATTAAGCTTCCAACGGCCATGAGCATCAAACTGACGGTGCAGTTACCACCAATGAAATCTTTACGGCCGTTGGCGAGTGCCTGATCAATCACATCACGGTTCACCGGATCCAAAACGATCACACTGTCTGAAGCCATACGCAATGCAGATGCCGCATCAATCCAGTAACCATTCCATCCAGATTCACGTAATGGGCCATAAACTGCTTTCGTGTAGTCGCCACCCTGACATGTCACGATCACATCACAGCTTGCCAACGCAGTCGTCGACATCGCGTCTTGCAATGTTTTTTCTGTCGCTTCAGAAGGCGCATCCTGACCAACTTGGGACGTGGAAAAAAATACAGACTCGATTCCATCGAAATCATTCTCAGCGCGCATCCGGTCCATCAAGACCGAACCAACCATACCGCGCCACCCTACAAATCCAACACGCATCATCATTCCTTAATTCAGTGCCTTCAACACAGCTTCACCCATTGCACGGCATCCAACGATTTGCTCGCCTGATGCACCTGTTGCAATGTCTTTCGTTCTCAGTCCAGACGCCAACACCGATTTCACCGCATCTTCAATCGCTTGTGCAGCTTTCGGTGCGTTCAGTGAGTGCAACAGCATCATTGAAACCGACAAGATGGTAGCCAATGGATTCGCCAAATCTTGACCTGCGATGTCAGGAGCTGATCCATGGCATGGCTCATAGAGCCCTTGCTTTTGGCTATTTAAAGATGCCGATGGGAGCATGCCAATTGATCCAGTGAGCATCGCTGCGGCGTCTGACAGAATGTCTCCGAATAAATTGCCAGTCACCATCACGTCAAATTGCTTTGGTGCCCGAACAAGTTGCATCGCCGCGTTATCGACGTACATATGTGACAACTCAACTTCAGGATATTCCTGACTCAAACGGTCCATCACTTCGCGCCAAAGCACAGTCACCTCAAGCACGTTCGCCTTATCAACAGAACACAGCTTCTTGTCACGCGCCATCGCCGCATCAAAAGCAATCCGACCGATCCGCTCGATCTCCGGCTCCGAATAGCGATCCGTGTTGTAACCCACGCGCTGACCTGGCTCTCCCTCGATACCGCGAGGCTCACCAAAATAAATACCACCAATCAGTTCACGGACAATCAGCAGATCAAGGCCACTGACAACCTCTTCCTTCAGGGTCGAAGACGATGCGAGCTCTGGGTACAAAAGTGCAGGCCTCAAATTCGCAAAGAGATCCATGCCTGCACGAATTTTTAACAATCCTTTCTCTGGGCGCTTGTCCATCGGAAGGCTATCCCACTTCGGACCACCCACAGCGCCCAATAGCACAGCATCTGCATTCTTGGCTTTTGTGAGTGTCTCATCAGGCAATGGTTCACCAGTTGCGTCAATCGCGGCACCGCCGATCAAACAGTTCTCAGTGGATATTCCCAATCCATGCTGTTCATTGACGCGATCAAGAACGCGACCAGCCTCAGCCATAATCTCTGGGCCAATACCATCACCCGATAACAAAATAATATTCGGCATCAGTCGTCCTTAATCTCGAAATAGCCACGGTGCATCAACAGCACGCTTCGCTTCATACGCTTTGATTGCATCTGCATCTTTGAGTGACAGACCAATCTCGTCCAACCCCTCTAACAAGCATGTTTTTCTGAATGGATCAATTTCAAAAGATGCGCTGAATCCATTCGGACCTGTCACTGTCTGTGATTGCAGATCAACTGTGATTTCAATCGGTGTTTCACCGGTTGCAAGTGCAAACAAGGTATCCACTTCACTTTCTGCCAAAATCACAGGTAACAAACCATTCTTGAAACTGTTATTGAAGAAAATATCGGCGTAAGACGGCGCGATTACAGCCTTGAAGCCATACTCGAGAATCGCCCATGGTGCATGCTCACGACTGGATCCACAGCCAAAATTATCACGCGCAAGCAAAATACTCGCGCCCGTAAAACGTGAATCATTCAGTACAAAATCAGGATTCAAACGACGTGTCGCGTGATCCATGCCAGGCTCACCCGGATCCAGATAACGCCAGTCATCAAACAAGTTGACCCCAAATCCTGTCCGCTTAATGGATTTCAGATACTGCTTCGGAATAATTTGATCGGTATCGACATTGGAACGATCTAAAGGCACAACCAAACCGGTTTCATTTACAAACTGCTGCATCATCTGCCCCTTACAACCATTCTCTGACGTCAACAAAATGACCAGCAATTGCCGCGGCGGCGGCCATCGCAGGACTCACGAGATGCGTCCGTCCACCAGCACCCTGGCGACCTTCAAAATTACGATTCGACGTTGAAGCACAATGCTCACCAGGACCGAGCCGATCGGCATTCATCGCCAAACACATGGAACACCCAGGATCCCGCCACTCAAAACCCGCTTCACGGAAAATGACGTCTAGACCTTCTTTTTCAGCCTGCTCTTTAACCAGACCAGACCCCGGCACCACCATCGCCTGAATCACTGAATCAGCGACTCGCTTACCATCGACAACCCGGGCCGCTTCACGCAAATCTTCAATTCGTGAGTTCGTGCATGAACCGATAAATACACGGTCCAAACGTATGGACTCAATCGGCTGATTCGCTTCAAGCCCCATGTATTTCAATGCACGCTCAATCGCGCCCCGATGAATTGGATCGTCGATTGTTTCAGGGTTTGGAACCTGACCCGAGACTCCGGTTACCATTTCAGGGTTGGTACCCCATGACACCTGAGGCTCAATCACTGTCCCATCAACAACGACTTCATGATCAAACTGCGCATCTGAATCACTGACCAAATCAGTCCACGCCTCAACAGCACGATCCCAATCAGCACCCTGAGGCGAGTATGGCCGACCCTTCACGTATTCGATCGTTTTCTCATCAACCGCAACCAATCCAACACGCGCACCGGCTTCAATAGCCATGTTGCAGACCGTCATACGGCCTTCCATCGATAACGACTGAATGCCTTCACCAGCAAACTCGATGGCATAGCCAGTTCCACCGGCTGTGCCAATCTGTCCGATGATCGCAAGAATCACATCTTTCGCTGTCACGCCAAACCCAAGCGGACCGGTCACTGTGACACGCATATTTTTCATCTTTTTGGCGACCAAACACTGAGTGGCAAGCACGTGCTCAACTTCGCTCGTGCCAATCCCATGAGCAAGTGCACCAAAGGCACCATGCGTCGCCGTGTGGCTATCGCCACAAACCACTGTCATACCTGGAAGTGTCGCGCCTTGCTCTGGCCCAATCACATGAACGATCCCAGCACGCGGGTCACCCATTTTAAATTGAGTCACGTTGAAGGCATCGCAGTTCTCATCCAGAGTCTGGACCTGTAACCGACTGGTTGGATCTTCGATCGCCGAAACACCAGCTGATTGGTTTTCGGTCGGAACGTTGTGATCTACAGTCGCCAAATTCGCTGCCAATCTCCAAGGTGTGCGGCCAGCCAGAGAGAGACCTTCGAATGCTTGAGGTGAAGTCACTTCATGCAACAAATGTCTGTCGATGTAAATCAACGCACTACCGTCATCTCTTTGTGTGACGAGATGACTATCCCACAGCTTGTCGTA
>RGHP01000122.1 GCA_010024125.1 Gammaproteobacteria bacterium
CTCTCCGCCCTTATTAAAGGTTGCCCACGTAATCTTGTTGGCCATGTTCGACGTCGAACCTGGTCCCTGCTCTGGGATCTTAAGGTCGCCAGCTTTATTCAATAAGTCATTGAATGTCTTGTATGGGCTGTCTTTGGCTACGATCACCACATAGTCATCACCACCGACACGGTTCAGCCAAGTGAAACCTGTGATGTCATAACCCGCGTCTTCACCTTTAATGTAAGGGAGACCGTGCCCAGGGATATTAAAGATCTGAATCGTGTGTCCGTCAGGCTTCTGCTTTGAGGTGTAGACAGCGGCCTTCTTGCCAGACGCACCGGGCATGTTTTTTGGAACAACTTTGATGTTATTGAAATTCTTTCCTTGCTTCTTTGCGAAGTATTCTTCGATATAAGGGGCCAACTTTCTAGTCAGCGTGTCGAAACCACCGCCAGGGCCATAAGGAATGACGATCTCGATATCTTTTTCAGGGAACGCTGCCTGGGCTGGCGCCGACGCGATCAGACCAAGAGCAACTAGTGCTGTGAGAAAACGCATGCTTACTCTCCTTGAGTTTTATAATTATTCGCCACCAACTAATTCGGTGATGAACTAACCGTACACGTCATCGCTAGGCACAGTCCAGAGAATCACCACAATCCGCTATCGAATTTTGTTATTGGCTCAATATATCCTGTGTATGGACCACCTACAGGCGGTCCTTCGCGATCCATAAGGTCGCCAACATCAGCGCCATCAGTGCGGCCCCGACGATCAGGAATGTCCACTGGGTGCTGATTATCCCCGCCGTTAATCCGGCGAACAGAGGAATCAGAAAAGTCGCGCAACGATTTGAGCTGGTGCGGAGCCCGACGATCAGTCCCTGGATGTCTTTGGAGATCTTGGCACCGAGTACGGAGAACATCGCGGGTTGAGTGACCCCTATCGCCAACCCCATTGTAATGTTCAGTAGCGCGAGCACGGCATAGGATCCTGTTAGTGACATCGAAGACACTGCTAGTAACGCCAAGACAATAAAAACGCCGAGGATCTTTTCCGAGCTCCACCACTTGGCGAAGACTGCATGCAGGAACGCAGAGAACGAGGACGATATCGCGCTGACACCGATCAGGACACCGATCTGCGACGCGCTGAACTCAAGCTCCGCGAGATACACTGGTAGAAAGCTTGTCTGCAGGGACACCGCGCCAAGACGGACCGAGGAGCAGGCGATGATGTAGAAAACTACGGGGTCACGCATTAGACCAAACGCCTGGCTGTAGTCGCCCTTCATAGCCTGCCGTTTAGACGCAGCTCTCTCAACGCCGCTTACTTCTTGCGATAGCTGAAGCGCCAAGATACTTAACAAACCACACCAGACTGCTGCGGCGACAAAGCTCGAGTCTGTACCGAAATGATCCCAGATAAACCCGATAATAAACGGTCCGAAAAATGTACCACCCATACTCCAGAAACCGAGGTGGCTGGTCACAACTGGGTCTCCCCGGTATGTCTTTCCGATCCCCGTCTGGACACCGATCCAACAAAACGACTGACAGACACCAAAAACGAGCTGTAGAAGAACCAAGTGGAACACGCTCGTCGTGAACGGATAAACCAGAGAGAGGACCGCACAAGCCAACGCCAGCCGCGTGACAACAAAACGGACACCGTAGCGGTCGACCATCGCACCGCCAGGAATCGCTAGCAAGAAAGGCAGCAGCGAACGCATCGCCATTATGATACCAACCTCAGCAGGGCTGGCCCCGATAGACAAAGAATATAGCGGCACGATTACAGCGGTCAGCGGGACTAGACCTAGAGCCAAAAATCCGGACGCGAAGTAGCTAATTTTTTCCCTATTCATCGGACAGACTCAAACGCCTAAGACTCAGTAGCAATATCGGAAGCGAAAACATAATCAAAGCGATCCTAAAAATCTGATGGGTCACGACAAAGGTAAGATCCAGCTTCAGGGCGAACGCCAATAACGCGAGCTCGGTCTGCCCACCCGGCATGAAAGACAAAACAACCTGGACCCACGGGATATCGACCGCCGTAAGAATCACAATTAAGGCGCACACACACAAAACTACAAACATGATCAGAACGCTAGCGACGCCAGCGAAGAACGCCTGCTTCATCGAACCAATCGACACCCCACAAAACGCTCGAGCGATATCGATCCCGATTGCAACCTGCGCGAGAATCAGAAGCGGCGTAAACAATTTAAGGTGCAGCACATCAAACCCCTGGAGCCCCGCAACGAGAAACATGGGCCCCAACAGAGGAGCACTCGGCACCTTGAGATACGCGAACAACTTCCAGCCGATGTATCCCAATGCAAGGTGCATCAGTACATATTCTCCATGATGTAGAGAGGGCGTCTGCATCCGTAGATCCTGGACCCCAACGTATAAACCTAATACAGACGCGCCGATCACGATGATCACGACGCGCATCAGATGGATAATCGTAAGGGTCTTAACATCCGCGCCCATGTCTCGGCCACTCGTGACCATCTCGACCATTCCTCCGGGCAGCGCCGAGAACATCGAAGTAAAGGGGTCGAACCTAAAAAATCGTCGGAACACCTGAAAATTAATCGAGGTCGCTAAGATAAGGAAAATCGGAACCACAATCAGCGTCGTCCAGTAAGACAGGAACTCGTTCACCGTGACCGCGTCGAACCCGGTACCAACCATCGCCCCGAGGATACAGCGTGCCCAGGGAGTCAGTGGCTTATAGGTCTGAACCCGCAGACCAGAGACAGCCGCGATGGAGGTCGCGACCATGGACCCAAGCAGCCAGGCTAGCGGAACTTGTTCATAAAAAAGACAGAAACCACCAGCGAATCCGATCAGCCAGCTGTATATAGCAAAACGTGTCATTAGTAGCGTTTATTCCGAAAACATAAGAATCGCACAAGACGTTTCAAACCAGTCATGATTAAAACCATCCTAAGCCGATATAGATTTAATCTTTCAGTCCAAAACAAGTGTTGACTAGATTATAGCCTGCGCAAAACACTACCAGTAATTCTCGAGAGATTGGAGACTTTAGATGACTAGATACCACGACCAAACCGACCGAATCTTTGTGCGGGGGGTCCAGGGTGCATACAACCTTCAGCAAGAGTTGGAGCGCCTCAGATCTCAGCCACGTGTGCGGAAAGCGAAGGACCTAAAAATGGTCGACGGCCCACAGGCATACTCGCGCCACTACGTCGAACCAAAGGACGGGATCACCCAGACGTTCCACCTGCACCTGGAAGAGTACAGCCCGGGCGGGAAATCTCAGAAGCACGGGCACGTGAATGAGGCCGCGTTCTATATTCTCGACGGCCAGGGTTACGAGATCCACGACAATATCCGTTACGACTGGAGCGCGGGTGACGTCGCGATCGTCCACAACAACTGCGTCCACCAGCACTTCAACGCGAGCGAGACCGAGCCCGCGAGAGCGCTCGTGATTAAGACAAAACCGATGTACCTGTTCCTCAACATGCTGTTCCAGCAGACCGTAGAGGCACGACACAAGGATCCTGTTCCGGGTCAGGAAGGGTTTGAGCCCCGCGAGGACGAGATCGACTACAACCATCCAGAGGGAGGCTACTAATCATGGCTTGGCAAGAATCCAAATTCTGGCTCGACGGCTCAGAGAACATGCTCAGGTACCAGGAGGCGTTGCATGAGGCGCTCACCGCGGACGAGAGAAACTCTAAGCGTAAGAAGGTTGTCCACCCGAACGAGATGCCTTGGGAACTGGCTCCGCAGGGGATCCTGAAGCACCTGATTAACGAGCAAATGAATACCCGTATGGAGACGGTCGACGCTTATATGCAGATCATTCCTCCGGGGAGCCGCTCTGGGAAGCACAGACACCTCGCCGAAGAGTGCCTCTATGTACTCGAGGGATTTGGTTACGACCTCCACCAAGACTGCGACGTTGAGATTACGGACACCTACCACTGGAAAGCCCAAGACGAGGTCAAAAAGTTTGAGTGGGAGGCCGGGGATGTCATTTACATTCCACCAAACACGATCCATCAACACTTTAACGGTGATCCTGATCGCCCAGCTAGACTCATCTCCGCCACGAACCGTGTTTATTCAATGTGCGGTTTGAATGATCTTGAGCAGCTCGAAGATGCTCCAGAGTACCTCCCCGATACCAACATCGATGCCGAATGGGTCAGGAAGCTAATCGCCGAGAAGGTTAACGTTTAATGATCATTCTGGGGTCTTTTCTATCGTTCGTGAGTGCCGCGTTCTTTGGCTTCAACGCGGTCATGATGCGACGAGGAGTGCTGACCGGAACAGCACTCCAGGGCCTCAGCTTCACTCTACCCCTTGGCGCTCTATTTTTCGGAGTGACTTCTCTCATTCTACTGTCCTCGGAAGATATCGAGTCACTCGACTGGACCGGTGCCTGGTATTTTGTCGGCGCAGGTGTGATGCATTTCCTTATCGGACGGTACACTAACTACAAGTGTACCAAAGCGGTTGGCGCTAACATCGGTGGGCCCATCCAGCAGTTTACAGTCGTTGTTTCTGTAGTACTTGCAATTTGGGTTCTTGGGGAATCAATCAACTGGTTGGGCTGGATCGGCATCGTCCTTTTGACGGTCGGTCCACTCGCGGTAGCGAAAGAAAAGAAAAAAGCGAAAGTCGAGAAGCTCGAGTTTGAATTCAAACTAGTTGAGGGTTATGTCTACGGCATCACAAGCTCGATCTGCTACGGGGCCAGCCCTGTACTCATCGCCCTAGCGCTCGAGGTCAGCACATGGCAGCTCGCTCTCTACGGTGCTTTTCTGGGTCACTTGGCGGCTTCCCTTGTACTGCTCGTCATCGTCCTAGCATTCGGGCTCACCGGGGAAATTAAGGCGACAGACAAGAAAAATATCCCGTTTTTCATGCTGTCCGCGGTGTTCGTCTTCCTGTCTCAAGGCTTCCGATACGTGGCCTTAGCGCTGGCTCCTGTCTATATTGTGTCGCCAATGCAAAGGACGTCCACCATATTTAGGGTGATCTTCAGTAAGATCTTTAACCCGACCAC
>RGHP01000123.1 GCA_010024125.1 Gammaproteobacteria bacterium
CATAAAGGTCACCGGCTGGCCCACCGTTAACGCCCGCTTCCCCCTCACCAGATAAACGAACACGATCGCCAGTATCGACACCAGCTGGAATCTTCACTGAGAGCGTTTTTGTCTCTTCTTTGCGACCCTGACCTCGGCAATCACCACATGGATCTGTAATGACTTTGCCCTGACCATGGCATCGTGGACAGGTTTGCTGAATGGCAAAGAAACCTTGTTGCATCCGCACTTGGCCCTGACCATTACAGGTCTGACACGTCTTCGGCGATGAACCGGGCTTAGCGCCACTCCCTGCACAGGTGCCACATTCGGCAAGCCGTGGAACTCGGATCGTCTTCTCAACACCGAATACCGCTTCTTCAAGAGAGAGATCGAGCGTGTAGCGCAGATCACTGCCGCGCTGCACTGATGAGCGTCCGCCACCACCTGGGCCCGCACCACCGAAAATGTCACCAAAGACATCGCCAAAGATATCCGAGAAGCTCGCGCCGCCTCCATGGAAGCCACCGCCAGGACCACCCATGCCACCTTCGAACGCATCATGGCCGTACCGATCATAGGCAGCACGCTTTTCAGCGTCTGATAAAACTTCGTAGGCCTCTGATAACTCTTTAAACTTGGCTTCCGCCTCGGCATCACCCGGATTACGATCCGGGTGACACTTCATCGCAAGGCGACGATAGGCCTTTTTAAGATCCCCTTCAGAGACATCCGAAGACACCCCGAGAATCTCGTAATAATCACGCTTGGCCACTCAGCTCTCCTTCCCTGAGATATGAGTCATTCGACTCACTTCTTCTCGTCGTCCTTCACTTCTTCAAACTCTGCATCGACAACATCATCTTCAGGCTTTGACGACGCGCTTCGGTCAAAGCTGTGGTCTTTGCAGTAATCTGATCTTTGTCATCTGACTTCAACGCCTCTTCGAGTTCAGCAATTGCCGCTTCGACCGGAGCTTTTTCTTCGTCAGTCAGCTTGTCACCAGCATCTGCCATCGACTTCTTGGTCGCATGGATCATGCCATCAGCAGTATTACGCGCTCCAATCATCTCTTCGAACTTCTTGTCAGCTTCGGCATTAGCTTCAGCATCTTTCACCATTTTCTCGATTTCTTCATCCGAGAGGCCTGATGATGCTTTGATCACAATCGACTGTTCTTTACCTGTCGCCTTGTCTTTCGCTGACACGTTCAAAATACCGTTTGCATCGATATCGAAGGCAACCTCAATCTGCGGCATACCACGCGGAGCTGGTGGGATATCAGCCAAGTCGAATCGGCCAAGTGACTTGTTTTGACCAGCCTGCTTACGCTCACCCTGCAACACGTGGATAGTCACTGCAGTTTGGTTGTCTTCCGCTGTCGAGAATACCTGCGTCTTCTTCGTTGGAATCGTTGTGTTCTTCTCGATCAATGCGGTCATAACACCACCCATCGTCTCGATACCGAGAGACAGTGGCGTCACATCCAAGAGAAGCACGTCTTTGACGTCACCTGCCAAAACAGCACCCTGGATCGACGCACCCATCGCGACTGCTTCGTCCGGGTTCACATCACGGCGAGGCTCTTTGTTGAAGAACGCTTTCACCTTCTCTTGCACGAGAGGCATCCGTGTTTGACCACCAACGAGAATGACGTCGTTGATTTCAGATGTTGAATGACCGGCATCTTCAAGCGCTTGTTTCACAGGTGCCAAGGTCCGCTCCACCAAGTCTTCAACTAATGACTCGAGCTTCGCACGCGTCAACTTCACATTGAGGTGCTTCGGACCACTCGCATCAGCGGTGATGTATGGAAGATTCACATCTGTTTGCTGGCTAGAAGACAGCTCAATTTTTGCCTTCTCAGCAGCTTCCTTCAGACGCTGCATCGCCAACGGATCGCCTTTCAAATCCATTCCCTGATCTTTTTGAAATGACTCAGCCAAGTAATCAATGACGCGAAGGTCAAAGTCTTCACCACCGAGGAACGTGTCTCCATTGGTCGACAACACTTCGAACTGATGCTCTCCGTCAACTTCCGCAATCTCGATAATTGAGATGTCGAAGGTACCACCGCCTAAGTCATACACCGCGATGACAGAATCACCGCGCGCCTGGTCCATCCCGTAAGCAAGTGCCGCAGCAGTTGGCTCGTTGATGATCCGCTTGACGTCAAGACCCGCAATTTTGCCGGCATCTTTCGTCGCCTGGCGTTGGCTATCGTTGAAGTAGGCAGGAACAGTGATTACTGCTTCTGTCACCGTTTCACCAAGGTAGTCTTCTGCTGTTTTCTTCATCTTCTTCAAGACTTCAGCAGAGATTTGAGGTGGAGCAAGCTTGTCGCCCTTAACATCAATCCAGGCATCGCCGTTGTCAGCACCTACAATTTTATAAGGCACCATTTTGATGTCTTTCTGCACAACATCATCGCTGAACTTACGACCAATCAGTCGCTTGACTGCGAAGAGCGTATTGTCTGGGTTGGTTACAGACTGGCGTTTCGCAGGCTGACCAACCAGTGTTTCATCATCGGTGTATGCAATAATCGACGGCGTTGTACGATCGCCTTCGGCGTTTTCAATAACACGCGGCTTGCCTCCTTCCAGCACAGCCACGCAAGAATTTGTTGTACCAAGATCGATTCCTATGATCTTACCCATGGTTCTTCCTCTCTATTCATCCATGTCCGGTCACCCGGATTACACATCTCGTTTATTGCGGTTTTTTGTCCGCATTCAAGTGGTTAGTTCGAAGCGGCCTTGGTCACCATGACCATAGCTGCGCGAATCACCCGCCCTTCCAATTTGTAGCCTTTCTGCATCACAGCCATCACAGTATTCGGCTCATGATCAGCTGACTCGACCATGCTCATTGCCTGATGCTCCTGCGGGTCGAACGCTTCACCCACCGGGTTAATTGGCTCAACACCGTGTTTGGCAGCCGTATCAAGGAGGAGCTTATGGGTCATCTGGGTACCTTCAAGCATGGCCGCATCAAACCCTTCAGTCGTCTCAGCAAGTTCAAGCGCCCGGTCCATTGAATCAAGGACAGCAAGGAGATCTTTAACGAACTTCTCAACCGCATACTTGTGCGCATTTTCAACATCGCGCTCGGCACGACGACGAACGTTCTGCAAATCAGCTTGAGAACGAATCAGCGCTTCTTTGAGCTCTTCAACTTGTGTTTCTAGACTGGCGGAATCGCCATCCTCAGCATCAGCGGACTCAACACCATCCTCGTCGGTCAGACCAGTATCGTCTGCAGCGACTTCGTCATTGGACGTTTCATCTTGAGTTTCAGACGCATCCGCTGTGTCTTTCATGACGTCTTCATCTACTGGTGATTTTTCGTCAGCCATAATCTCCTCCTTGTTTCTCCCGTGAGTGAGCTACACTCTCTACGGAAACGCATGTATAAGGTCATATCCGCGAGTTTCAACAGACAAACAAATGCTCTTACAACTGAATGTTCAAAATTTAGCCACTTTAGCCTCAGTCGACCTTGAGCTGACGGGCGGGTGTATTGCTGTAACCGGCGATACAGGTGCGGGCAAATCATTGATTCTCGATGCGCTTGAGTTAGCTCTCGGAGCACGCGCTGATGCGGGGCTTGTTCGCGCCGGGACTGAGCGCGCGCAAATCATTGCTGAATTTGATATCGAAAGACTTCCTCAGGCGCAGGCATGGCTAACCGACAATGAGCTTGATCAAGATGATGAGTTAGTACTGCGCCGAACACTGACATCCGAAGGTCGGTCCAAGGCCTACGTGAACGGAACTCCCATCTCAACGTCTCAATTAAAAGAGTTATCAGAACAGCTCGTCTTGATGCACACCCAGCATGCCAATCAAAAGCTGTTGCAGACAAAGCATCAGCTGGAACTGTTGGATGAATATGCTGATCAAGGGGCTGCACGTAATCGCGCGAGCCTTGCTTTCAAAGAGTGGATGGACACTGTATCTGCCTTAAACACGTTAAAAGCAGATGCATCCCAAGCGGATGCTGAACGGGAGCTTCTCGGTTTCCAAGTTGAAGAGCTCAACACATTCAATCTACAAGACGGCGAATTCGAACAACTGGATCAAGAACAGCGCCAGCTTGCATCAGGCGATACCTTCATCCGAGTAACCGAACAAGCGCTTGCTCTCTTGTCAGGTGACGATGCAGGCGGACTGATCAGTCACACAGAAAAGCTCGCTTCTGATGTCAGCCATATCGCTGATGGCCACACAGGCCTTGGCAATGCATCTGAACGACCAATTCGACCTTGATCCAGAACGTCTTCAATATGTCGAAGAGCGCCTTGCTCAGGTCTTTCAGCTCGCCAGAAAACACAAAATTGAACCCGAAGACCTCGTTCAACATCACCAGAGTCTCGTATCGCGCCTTGATGGAATTGCTGAAGCAAGTGATCGGATTCCAATGTTGGAGCAGAAAGCACGAGAGCTTGAGTCAATTGCTCAGGAAAAAGCGGCAGAATTAACAGCCATTCGGTCTGCTGCTGCAGAGCAGTTGTCTCGCGAAGTCACGGCTAATTTCCCCGATCTTGGCATGGAGCACGCGCAACTCGACATCCGCCTAATTCCAAATGAAGCACTCACAGCGAGTGGTGCAGAGTCGGTGCAGTTCTTCTTTCAACCAAATCCTGGCCAACAGGGCGGTCCATTATCAAAAATCGCATCTGGCGGCGAACTCTCACGAGTCAGCCTTGCAATCCAAGTAATCACAGCAACCAGGCTGGCGACGCCAACATTGGTGTTTGATGAAGTGGATGTCGGTATCGGTGGCAAAACTGCAGCAAAAGTCGGTGAGCTGCTCACTGAATTAGCGCGCAATGCGCAGGTGCTTGTCGTCACGCATCAACCACAGGTTGCAGGGCAAGCCGATCAGCATTTACATGTGCAAAAGCAGTCTGATGAAGACATCACTGTGTCTCAAGCACAACTCTTATCACGCGATCAACGCATCGATGAAATTGCCCGCATGCTTGGCGGG
>RGHP01000124.1 GCA_010024125.1 Gammaproteobacteria bacterium
CTCAGGCCCAATGGAGGCAATTGACCGCGCACATTGGAGCCAATCCTCACCAAATACCTGAAACTGAATACATGGATAGCCAAGCTTCATCGCTCGCTCATAGAGGGCTTGGTATGTCTCAGTCGATGTCTTCAGACCTGCGCGTTGAATCAATAGCGGATTGGTGGTGATTCCAGAAAAGAGTCCGGTGCCTGCGAGGTCTGCCCAGCAGTCAGTACTTGCTGTGTCGAGGAAAAGATTCATGCGCCGGAGTATACAGAGATTTTTGGTTTAGAAATAAAAAAGCCCAGACCGAAGTCTGGGCTGAAATCATCCTCGGTCGAGGGTTAGTCCCAGGCCAGCGCTCCGCCAACCTGATACTCTGTGACCCGGGTCTCGAAGAAGTTCTTCTCTTTCCGAAGGTCCATGATTTCACTCATCCATGGGAATGGGTTTTCCACCCCAGGGAACTGTTCTGACAAACCAATCTGCGTGAGACGACGGTTTGTGATGAACTTCAAATACTCTTCCATCATTTGCGCATTCATACCCAATACGCCGCGTGGCATGGTGTCACGTGCGTATTCGATCTCAAGCGCCAGTCCTTCAAGAATCATCTGCGTCATCTTCGCCTGGAATTCTGCTGTCCAGAGATGTGGGTTTTCATTCTTGATCTGGTTGATCACATCGACACCGAAGTTCACGTGCATCGACTCATCACGCAAGATGTATTGGAACTGCTCTGCAACACCAGTCATCTTGTTGCGACGACCCATCGACAGGATCTGTGAGAAACCGCAGTAGAAGAAAAGGCCTTCCAGTACACAGTAGAACGCAATCAAATTCTGCAGGAGTTCCTGATCGTTCTCAGTGGTTCCAGTCTGGAACTGAGGATTTCCAATCGCTTGGGTGTACTTGAGTGCCCAGGCTGCTTTTTTGGCAACTGCTGGAACTTCACGGTACATGTTGAAGATTTCGCCCTCATCCATGCCAAGTGATTCAATACAGTACTGGTATGCGTGCGTGTGGATTGCTTCCTCAAACGCCTGGCGCAACAGATACTGACGGCACTCTGGGTTTGTCACCAAACGATAAATTGAGAGGACCAGATTGTTTGCAACCAGCGAGTCAGCTGTTGAGAAAAACCCAAGGTTCCGCATGACAATTTTCCGCTCGTCCGCTGACAAACCATCATTTGAACGCCACAACGCAATATCCTGCGTCATGTTGATCTCTTGTGGCATCCAGTGGTTTGCGCAGCCATCCAGATACTTCGTCCATGCCCACTCATATTTGAATGGCACGAGCTGATTTAAGTCAGCGCGGCAGTTGATCATCCGCTTTTGGTCAACCTGTACACGTTCGGCACCCATCTCGAGTTCTTCAAGACCCGGGGCGACATCCAAGCTCTCAAGGGCCTTTTGTGCTGCTTCATAGGCAGCTGACCCTGTTGGCTCGTAGCGTGTCGTATCTGGAGCTTCAACAACAGGCTCAGGCTCGATCGCCAATTGCTGCTGTGGTGCTTCTGATTTCGCCTTAACCGGTGGTGGGGCGATTTGCTCTTCTGGTTCGTTAAACGCGTCCCAATTCAGCATTGTATTTCTTCTCCTTCAAATCGTCTCAATTACTGGCAGGCTTCACAGTCTGGATCATCCAGGCTACACGCCTTAGGTACAGCAGCAGGTTCGGCAGCCTGTGCAGCCTGAGTTGCGGAGACCGCGTTCAGGTTCGATTTATTGATGGTTGATTTCTCCGCCTGCGTCGCGCCGAGAGCGCGGAGGTAGTACGTTGTTTTCAATCCACTGAACCAAGCCATTCGGTAAGTGACATCCAGTTTCTTACCGTTCGCGTTTGCGATGTAGATGTTCAAGCTTTGTGCCTGATCAATCCATTTTTGACGACGTGCTGCCGCCTCAACGATCCAACGCGTTTCCAATTCAAACGACGTTGCATAGAGTGCTTTTAGGTCATCTGGAATACGGGCGATTTGTTGCACGGATCCATCATAGTATTTGAGATCGTTGACCATGACGTTATCCCACAGACCACGCTCTTTTAGGTCGCGAACCAGGTAAGGGTTCACAACCGTAAATTCGCCCGACAGGTTCGATTTTACGTAGAGGTTTTGGTAGGTGGGTTCAATCGATTGCGACACGCCAGTGATGTTTGCGATCGTGGCTGTTGGTGCGATGGCCATGACGTTTGAGTTCCGCATGCCACCTTTGGCTTTTTCTCGGAGTTCCGTCCAGTCGAGCTGTGCGGAGGTGTCCACGTTAAGATAGTTGGCTCCACGTTCTTCCCTCAATTTTTCAATTGAATCAATTGGCAGGATGCCCTGTGACCAGAGGCTTCCATCGAAACTAGAATAGGCACCACGCTCACGCGCCAGTTCAGCCGACGCTTCGATTGCGTAGTAAGAAATGACTTCCATGGATTCATCAGCGAATTGGACCGCTTCATCTGAACCGTAAGGAATACCCAACTCATACAGCGCATCCTGGAAGCCCATGATGCCGAGACCGACTGGGCGGTGCTTCATGTTTGAGTTTTCAGCCTGCGGTACCGCGTAGTAGTTGATGTCGATGACGTTATCGAGCATACGAACAGCTGTCTTCACGGTTTGACCGAGTTTCTCGCGATCGAGTCCGCCATCTTTGGTGACGTGCTGACGGAGGTTCACTGAGCCCAAGTTACAGACTGCGATTTCATCCACCGATGTATTGAGAGTGATCTCAGTGCAGAGGTTTGATGAGTGCACAACACCCGCATGCTGCTGTGGGCTACGGAGGTTACACGCGTCTTTGAACGTGATCCAAGGATGGCCTGTCTCGAACAACATCGAGAGCATCTTCCGCCACAGGTCTTTCGCTTGCACACGCTTAAAGTGTTTGATTTCACCGGTATGCGTCATCGCTTCATATTCTTTGTAGCGATTCTCAAATGCCAGACCAAAGAGGTCGTGCAGATCAGGGCAGGTTGATGGTGAGAAGAGTGTCCACTCAGCATCTTCAAACACACGCTTCATGAACAAATCAGGAACCCAGTTCGCTGTGTTCATATCGTGTGTCCGGCGACGGTCATCACCTGTGTTCTTTCTCAATTCCAAGAACTCTTCGATATCCATGTGCCATGTTTCGAGATAGGCACAGACAGCACCTTTCCGCTTACCGCCCTGGTTAACGGCAACCGCTGTATCGTTGACGACCTTCAAAAATGGCACAACGCCCTGGCTCTTGCCGTTGGTTCCTTTGATATATGAACCGAGCGCGCGCACAGGTGTCCAATCGTTACCAAGACCACCGGCCCACTTTGACAGCATCGCATTATCACGGATTGCACCATAGATACCGTCGAGGTTGTCAGGCACGGTTGTGAGATAGCAACTTGAAAGCTGGCTTCTCAAAGTCCCTGAGTTAAAGAGTGTTGGTGTCGATGCCATGTAATCAAAGCTTGAGAGCAACTTATAGAACTCAATTGCACGCTCTTCACGGTTCTCTTCACGAAGCGCCAAGCCCATCGCAATCCGCATAAAGAAGACCTGTGGTAACTCAATCCGCACATCATCTTTATGGATAAAGTAACGGTCGTAGAGTGTCTGAAGGCCTAGATATGTGAACTGATTATCACGTTCAGCGATGAGTGCTGACGCCATCCGATCCAGGTCATATTCCAACAAATCTTTTGAAACAAGCTCACTTTCAACAGCCAACTGTAAAAACGATTTGAGAGCCGCTGGATAGAGTGACTCCATCTCAAACTGTGTTGCCTTTTCAGCAACGTTCAAACGTGTCAGTGCTTTGGCTCGGATGTCATCAAGCAGGAGGCGTGCTGTAACGTAAGTATAGTTTGGTTCTTTCTCAACCATGGTCCGCGCACTCATAATGAGAGCCGTATTCACATCATGCTGCGTGACACCGTCGTACAGGTTTTTCAGTGTTTCTTGCAAAACAGTCGCACCGTCAACATCAGATAGCCCTTCACAGGCTTCTGCGATAACAGTTTTTAAGCGGCCGACATCCAAAGGCTCTTTTGAGCCGTCTTCTTTGACAATCCGGATTTCTGGGTGATCTTCACGTGGCGCTTCAACTTTATCTGAGCGCATGCGCTTCCGTTCTTCACGATAAAGTACATAATCACGTGCGACACGGTGCTCACCGTTACGCATCAAGCACAACTCGACCTGATCCTGAATGTCTTCGATGTGCACAATGCCACCTGATGGCATCCGACGACGGAAGGTATCCACAACCTGAGCAGTCAGACGCTCAACTGTTTCATGAATTCGGTTACTGGCAGCAGCAGTATTTCCCTCGACAGCGAGGAATGCTTTGCTCATGGCAACGACGATTTTTGTGGCATCAAAACCGACAACTGCACCATTGCGCTTCATGACCCGGATTTCGCCCGGGGTCGGAGTTACCTCTGGTGCAACAGGAGCCGCCTTTGGCGCCACTGTTTGTTCTTCTTGTTGTCCGCTGACACGGCTTGATTGGTACATACGGCCTCCACCAAGTCCCTGGTTATCATTTTTGGCATTACCCCAAGATATTGGGGTCGCTATGAATCTTGAACACAAGATACTGTGGTTGGGGAGTAAGTCAATGCAAAATTTTTGTGGATAATTTGGGGAGAACTGCATGCTATAAACGCCAAAGCCAGAGATTCTCTGGCTTTGGGTTTTGTCAGGCTGTGGATAAATTATGAATCAATTTTTTCGATAGAATTTTTTCATTGAACAAACGATTTTGATTTCGTTTTTTGTCCGTTTTTATCCCTGTTTCAGCTCATCAATTGTGACAGTAATTTTCGCAAGTTGCGCTTCTGCCTCGGCAAGGCGTCCACGCTCCCGTTCCACCACGTCGGCAGGTGCTTTATCCGTAAAGCCAGGATTATTTAATTTGCC
>RGHP01000125.1 GCA_010024125.1 Gammaproteobacteria bacterium
GATTGAAGTCTGATTATAGTGATTTGCTCGCTCGGCCTGCGCGAACGTTTACGACAATCAAAGATTTGGATGAGTATCTTCGAGCGGGTAGGATTTTGGCTAGTGAGCTGTCTGATCCGCTAGATATACGTAAAAGGGTTGTAAGAGCTTATCCAACGGCCAGGTATCAACAAGCAGCTGCAACGGAATTATCTAGGTCATCAAAAAGTGCGAAAACGAACCCAATCTAATTAAACGCGCTCAGCTGTCGTTGTCATGAGTTTTGCGCCTTCCCACATGAGTCGTCGGATTGGCTTTGGAAGCTCCTGGCCGCCATGGTCAAGCGCAGTTTGTCCATGGCGTATCTCATCATCGAGCATCTGCTTGAGAATCTGGCGCGACGCATGGTCGTTCTCTGGAAGCCGTTCAAGGTGCTCCCTTAAATGGCGCTCGACGTTATCCTCTGTGGCATGAACGAAGCCAAGTGAGACTTTATCGGAAATCAGTGCAGCGCCAGCGCCTAAAGCAAATGATGCTGTATACCACAGAGGATCAAGGATGCTTGGCCTCGCTCCCAGTTCGTCGAGTCGTTCTCGGCACCAGGCCAAGTGATCAAGTTCTTCTTCGGCTGCTTTTGTTAAGGCTTCGCCAGTCGCCTGATCTGATGCAAATAACGCCTGACCGTTGTAAAGCCCTTGAGCACAAATTTCACCGGTGTGGTTTACCCGCATCAGGCCGCTTGAGAGCTTAATTTCGGCCTCTGTCAGAGGATCATCGAGTGTGCCTTTGGCGGGCGTTGGGTTTTGTGCCTCGGGTTTGACTCGGGCAACAGTTCTTAAAAAACCATCAAATCCATGAATCAAACGATCGACAGTATTCAACGCTGGACCCCCAGATGCATACCAAAAGATTGCCCCAGATCTCGTACTTCACGAATCATTCGCTCTGAATCATCAAGGCGTAATACGTGTGTTGAGGCGAGCTCTTCGTGGTCGAGCTTCGCTTGCTTCGCGCTGTCTTCGTCGGTCAATATTCCAAACAGTAGACCATGTGATTCCGCAAGTCGTCTGAAGCGTTCACGGTCGTCTGGGTTTTCAAAACTGCCAGAGACAACAACTGGGAACCCAGCTCGTAATGACAACTCAGCTAGCTCAACGAGGTGTCGGTAAGTTTTTGGTGATGTATTTTCTTGATCACCGTACAAGCGTTGACGCTCAAGATCTGAACGCAATCGAATCATCCCAAAATCATCAATCAGTTGGTGTGTAAGTGATTGACGAATATCGATATCAAGTCCCAATGTGATCAACAATACGCGAGGACGAATCATGGTTGCGTGTTCTGCCATGACCGCATACCGACGATAACGGGCGAGGGGAGACGTATCGGTTTCAGTGGGGAGAACAGGTGCATTCAATCCCAAGAGACACTCTTTCGCTCGAACCATTGCGCGGTAAGCTTGATACCCTTGATACACCCACAATGCATGATAGTCGCCTGTTAACTCAAGATAGCGGTTCAGCAAGTGCCAAGCCGATGCAAAATCGTCGCGCGCTTCGAGATCAACTGTTAAAAATGCAATTTCACTGATGACATCAATCCAGCGGAATTCAGCACGGTACTCAATGCAATCGAACAGGCGTATTTCATTGGTATCGGTTTCAACGACGTTGCCGAGATGTAAATCACCGTGACACTCACGGATCATTCCTAAGTCTTTGCGTTCAGCAAATCGTGGCCATAACCGCTTTAAGTACTCGTGCGCCCAAGCCTCAAGCTGTAACAGCTGCGCGAGGTCCTTGGCTTCAGTTAGGCGTGGTCTGACCTGATCAAAGTTTAACTGTGCAGGAACGTACAGCGAATTGGGTTCGCCAAAAGGCATTTCGATACCAGAAATCGGTGCTTTTGAATGGAGGTCAAATGCTGCCTGGCAGAGCTTTTCCAATCGATCATGGTTAAGCCCTTCCCGATCGTGAATCTGATCGAGCGTGTTATTTGGATCAAACTGGAGCATCTTAACCGCGTATTCGATCGGTTCACCATCGCCCTCGCCGATGCGCAAACCGGCTTCTGATTGGTAAATGCCAATGACATCAAGATACAAGTCTTTAAAGCTTCGTTGATTGAGATTGAATTCGCTCTGACACAATGCATGCCGGGCCTCAAGCGTACTGGCATCTAAGAAATACAAATCGATTGGCTTCTTGATCTTGTATGCAAACTCACCGGTCAGCACGATCCAAGCGAGATCGGATTCGATCACGTCAATCGCTGTTACGTCATGCGGATAGCATGATTTTTGTCGCAATGCGTCAATGAGCATCTCGCTCACTTCGTCCTCCCGGTATACTGGCGCCCATGAATCGATGGTGGCGCCTATTTCTGAAACTTTCTCTCACCCTACTGGTAGCAGTGGGGTTGGGTCTAGTCTATCTCAATGCGCATCTGTCGAGGCAATTTGAATCACTTTCATGGGCGGTCGGCGCAAAAATCTATGCGCGACCTCTTGAACTGTTTCAGGGGGCGTCATTCACGATTGACCAAACACGCTTTGAACTGGATCTCTTAAATTATCAGGTTGTCGAGGGTCGTCCCGGCCGTGGTCAATATCAAATTGGTGTTCAGTCTCTGTGGATTGGCATGCGAGGTCATGAATACCCCGATGGAAATGAATCAGATCGGCTTGTTCGTGTTGATTTTGAGAAGGGTCGGGTGAGCCGGATCACTGATCAATACGCAAAATCGGTCGATATTATTCGTTTCGAGCCTCTCGTTATTGCGCAGTTATCGGGTGCCCACGCCGATCGAGAGATTATTCGGTTGAGTGATTTGCCGCCGGGGTTCGTTGATATGCTGATCGCTGTCGAGGACCGTGCCTTTTATGACCATGCTGGAATTTCAATTACAGGCATCATGCGAGCGCTGGTGAATAACGTACTAGCCGGTCGATTTGCGCAAGGTGGAAGCACGTTGACACAGCAGCTCGTCAAGAATTTATATCTGACGCGCGAGCGCACGCTGACCCGCAAAGGTCTGGAGGCGATTTACGCCATTCTGCTCGATGCAGGATTCTCGAAAGATCGGATTCTCGAGGCCTATGTCAATGAAGTGTTTCTAGGTCAATGGGGCAATCGTGCGATCCATGGATTTGGTACCGCTGCACAGTTTTATTTCGGCCGCCCCATTAATGAACTGTCTGTTGCTCAACAGGCGCTATTGATTGGTTTGATCAAAGGCCCGAGCGCGTTTAACCCAAGACGGTTTCCGGAGCGTGCGCTCGAACGCAGAAATCTCATTTTATCGCTTGCTTCAGGACAGGGTGTGATTCCGGAGACAACAGCCGACCAAGCGACGAGGGCTCCCTTATCCGTTCCCAATCGTCCAGCCGATCGAATCGGCCGGTTTCCTGGGTATGTGTCTGTGGTCCGACGTGAGTTAACCAATGACTACACGAGTAAGCAATTGACTGCTGCTGGACTCAAAATCTATACAGCGCTCGATCCTCAAGTACACCGTGGATTGATTGAAGGGCGAAAAAATATGCTGTTTCGTCTTAAGGACATCGGCTTAGATCCCTCAGGGGAAGTGCAAATGGGTGCGCTTATGGTTGATATCCCAACAGGCGAGATACAGGCAGTTCTGGCCGGTCGTAACAATCAAGTTGGATTCCATCGTGTACTCGATGCGCGACGTCAAATCGGATCACTTGTTAAACCATTCGTTGTTGCTGCTGCGATTGAAGAGGATCCGCGCCTTCACGCAGGGACATTGGTTCGAGATGAAGCAGTATCCATTCGTGATGAGAAGGGGAGTGTTTGGGCTCCTAAAAATTATGACAAGACGGAGCAAGGTGTCGTTCGACTGGAAACTGTGATTGCCAGCAGTATTAACCAAGCCACAGTGCATTTGGCTTTGGGGCTTGGTCTCGATTCGATTCTCGATCGGCTAGCCGAATATGGGATTCCCGTTGGGCCGACAAAGCCCCCTGCAACAGTATTGGGTGTGTCTGAAATGTCACCATATCAGGTAGCGACACGTTACCAAGGACTCTTGAACCAAGGCTATCTCACGCCACTGAAAGCGGTTCGTACCGTGGTTGATGATTCAGGGCGTACGTTGACACGAAGGCCGTTTCAGTCAACCCGGCTGATGACAGCACGCGCTGCGGTCCAGGTTGACCATATGATGCGAGTTGGTGCGAAAGTTGGCACCGGACGCGCGTTTGGTAATCGCTACAGTGAGGTCATGACATCAAAAACCGGGACCACCGATGATGGACGGGATGCGTGGTTTGTCGGCGCCGATGGACGCCGCCTGGGTGTCGCTTGGATTGGGTTTGATGACAATCGAAAAGCAGGCCTGATTGGTTCTGTTGCAGCGCTTCCTGTGATTTCTGACGCATTTCAGTATGTCCAGCGAACGAATCGCGCAGGCACATTGCCCGAGGGATTAAGGTACAGTTGGCTCGACGAATCAGGGCAGATTGTTGATCAGTCGTGTAAAGGTGCGGAAAAGCGACCGTTACCGATAGAATATCGACAAGCAAAGCCTGGTGAATGCGGAAGTAATGGCTTCGGATCGCCTAAAGGTAACTGGTTGAATAATTGGTTTGGAGGATAAGATGCGACTCGGTTTGAGTTTGGCATGTTTGGCAATCATGGTCGGATGCACACAGGCGCCTGTGTCGCGCCCTCCTGTGGTCGACGCGTCTTGGCGCGCAAATGAGGACGATCGAGTGTCATCATCAAGCCGTGTTATTTCAATGTCCGCGCCTGATACACAGCGGGAAAAGGGGGAGCGTAACCAGGTAATTCCTATCGAGCCCGTTGCGAAGATTGAGCCAATCGATCAACCAAAAGAGCAAACAAAAATCCCACCGGCTGTGTTATCACTTTTAGA
>RGHP01000126.1 GCA_010024125.1 Gammaproteobacteria bacterium
TACACGTTCTCCAAAGCGATTAGCGATGAGATCTGGACCGATATGGGTCAGATAAGGCTCCGAAAGCAGATCGAAGAAAGCGTTCTGGCTATCATGACTGTCTAACCATCGATTGGGCTAGGTTGGGTTTGAGTTAGACTCTTCGTCGAAGTGACCCCCGAGGAACAGGTGCCCAACCCTGGGATCGTTCAGGAGAGTCTCGCCAGTGTCGTGCATCCTGACCTGTCCAAGCTCAAGCACTAGCCCGTAATCAGATACAGCGAGCGCTGACTTTGCGTTTTGCTCGACCATCAACACCGTGACCCCGTTGTCTCTCAGCATCTGAAGGGTCTTGAATACTTCTTTCACTAGGTTGGGGGACAGCCCAATCGAGGGCTCATCGATTAGAAGTAATTTCGGGTCGAGCAACAGCGCTCTTGCAACTTCTAGTTGTTTTTGTTGTCCACCCGACAGCTCGATTGCTTTGCGATTGGCGTGCTCACGAAGAGCAGGGAACATGTCCATCACTGAGTCAATTCGAGACTTGACCTTATCTTGATCGTCTGCCGTGATCCCGCCGAGCTCAAGGTTGTGATAGACCGAGAGTTGCGGAATTACGTTTCGGCCTTGAGGGACGTAGCTGATACCTCGGGCGATAAGCTCAGCAGGGGACAGGCCAACTATGTTCTCCCCGTCGAAAATGATCTCCCCTGAATGGATGTCAAGCAAACCAAAGATTGCCTTAAAAACAGTCGATTTACCCGCTCCGTTTGGGCCAATCATTGTGGTGATAGCTGCACCGTGGATGTCAGCTGTCGCCCCGTTCAGGATAGTGATTTTTCCATACCCACCGTAAAGGTTCCGAATCGATAGCATGACTAAGCTCCCAAGTACGCGTCGATGACGGTCTGATTAGAACGAATTTCCTCGGGGGTCCCTTCAGCGATGACCGATCCTTCTGCGAGAACGATGATCCGTGAACAGAGAGACATGACGAACTCCATGTTGTGTTCTATCACGACGAAGGTTGTGCCAAATTCAGAGTTGAAGGCTTGTAAACGCTCCTTGAGGTTCCCAAGCATTGTCAGGTTGACCCCGCCAGCCGGTTCATCAAGAAGCACCAGGCTTGGTTCCGCCATGAACGCCATCGCCGCATCGAGTAGTTTTTGTTGGCCGTACGAGAGGGATCCGGCTGGCTCGTCACGAAGGTGGCTTATCTTGAAGAAGCCTATTAGCTTCTCTGCGGCCTTGGTAAGTCCCGCATCGGGTGACCCAAACAGCCGTGATATCATACTGCCACTATGTTCTTGCCCCGCTAAAATCACGTTGTCTATTACCGTCATTTCAGGAAACACAGACAGTTGTTGGAAGGTGCGACCGATCCCAAGGAGATTTAACTCTGATGGTGACTTGCCAGTGATATTCGATCCCTTGAGCGCGACTGATCCAGAGTCCGGTTGGTACTGTCCAAGCAGACAATTGAATAGCGTCGACTTACCGCTGCCGTTAGGTCCGATGAGCCCCAAGATTTCGCCTTGCTGTACATCAAAGCTTACGTCATTAACCGCCTGAATATTTCCGAATCGCTTAGACACAGAACGAACAGAGAGTAGCGGATGCGTCATAGTTTTGCTCCCTGTTCAAAATCTTTCCGCACCTCTTTTTTCTTAAGAATTTTGCGGGAAATGATTTCACCGAGACCTACTAATCCTTTAGGGCAGAAGATGATCAGTACCACAACTGTCACGGCGTAAATCATGAGGTAGTAGCCTTCAGTAAAGCGTAAAACTTCGGGCAGCATGATAACTACCCCGGCCCCAACGACGGGACCGAAAAAGAAGCCCGCTCCACCAACGATGACCATCAGAAGAATCCTGAGAGAATGGAGTAGAGCGAATGAGCCGGGCTCAATAAATTGAACCAGTGGCGTCATAAGCGAACCGGCGAGTCCGCCTGCCGCGCTGCCGATGGCAAATGCGAGAAGGGTAATCCTTCGGGTATTGACACCAAGACTCTCCGCCCGAATCTCGTTCTCGCGGAGTCCTTTAAACGCACGGCCCCATGGTGACCGAACGATTTGATACATAAGAAGTGAGAATATGACGAAAATAAAGACTGTAAAGTAATAAAAGTTAATATTTTTGCCAGTATTAAATAAACCAAAATCTGGCCGCGGCATCCCAGAGAGGCCATAGGGTCCGCCGGTGAGCCAGTCTTCGTTTCTGAGAACCAGGAAAACTAGTGTGGTGAAGGCAAGCGTAACGAACGCGAGAAAGTGTCCCTTCACTCGCAGTGCTGGAAATCCGATCAACAGACCGAGGACGAACGACGACAGCACAGCGATAGGCATCGCAACGATCCAGTGGATACCATTGAGCGTCAACAGGGCCGTGATATAGGCGCCGACCGCCATGAACGCGGACTGGGCCAATGAAATTTGTCCAGCATAACCGAGGGTCAAGTTGAGACCCATCGCGGCGATACTAAACACAAGCCACGACGTCAGTGTATACACAATATAGCGACCCTGACCGATTGGAGCGAGGATTAGTAAGGCGAGACCGATCAAAAGCCAAAGATTTCGCTTGGTAAACTTCACACGGCTCTCCCTTCTGGTTTTCCGAGGATGCCCTCGGGTTTGAATAAGATCACTGCGATCAGGAGGAGTAGTGGAATCGCCTGCCGATATTCAGCGGTGATGTATGTGGCTGTAATGTTGTCGAGGACGCCGATTAGTAAACCACCCGCCAGTGCGCCTCTGACCTGGTTAAATCCGCCGACGATTGCCGCAATAAACGCAATTAATCCCAAGTACTCACCGCTCGAGAATTTTGCGAGGTACACGGGGGTTATTAGGAACGAGGCGAGTGTGGCCAGCACCGCATTCACAACGAACGTGTAGAGAATCATCCGCTTAACATTAACACCAAGAATTTCGGCGACGGCTGCGTTCTGGGCCGCGGCCTGCATGCATCGTCCAACCTTTGTTTTGTCGAGGAACAGTGTGAGCCCCACGATCACGACAAAACATATAATCAGGTGAGATATATCCTGGAGGGAGATGATGACTCCTGATAAGTCCCACGCACCCTGAGGTACAAGGGCCGGGTATGGTTGAGCCTCTGCTGAGTAGAACTCTTTCACTAGCTCTTTCATTAGAATCGCTACCGCCATTGTGGCGATAATTAAAGAGAGACCGCCATGTGAAAGCAGAGGGTCAACAAGGATTCGTTTAAAAGCAACTCCCAGGATTAGTACGGATAATGCCAGCCCGAAAAGCATCGCTAACCACAAAGGCATTCCAAGAAAGTTGATCCCGATAAGCACAAAAAAAGCAGGAAGCATAACGAACTCACCCTGAGCAAAGTTAACGGTCTGAGCCGCTTGCCAGATGAGGGTGAAGCCGATTGCTGCGAGGGCGTAGATAGATCCAGTGGCTAAACCGGAAAGGACGACCTGTATCAGTTGTTCCATAAGAATGATTGCCCTCGGAAGCTCGAAAAACAAAGGGCCTTTCGGCCCCTTGTCTCTATGATAACGACACTAGGCCGATTATTTCGCAGCCGCAACAGTAGTGGTCACGACTTGCTTACCGTTTTGAACTTCAACCATGAAGCTTTCGCGCGCTAGCTCACCGTCTTTGTCCCAGCACGTAGTCAGCAACATATTTGGATGCTTATTCACGTCGAGACACAGGCCGTGCATTTTGTCAGCAAACTTCTTCTGGTCGAACGCACCGTTCATTTCCGTTACGTACTTAACAGCCCACATACCGATGTATCCTTTGATACCATTATGATCTGTCTGATGGCCGTATTTCGCGGAAAATTTCTTCCCGAAGTCTTGAATTGACTTAACGTTCGCTTGAGCAGTCAATCCGACGTGAGCAACCGCGCCATTCGCAGCATCGCCAGCCAAATCAATCACTTTCTGACCCGTTAACGTTACTTCGCCAACCAGAGGAGTCTTTAGACCTTGCTTTTTGGCTTCTTTCAAGAAACGCGCCGACTCTTCTTCGTGAAGATATACAAACACCGCGTCAGCACCCGCACTCTTCAAACGTGAGACGTCAGCCGCAAAGTCAGCGGCACCAGCTTCACTAGGAATGTCTGCGATGACATTGATGCCAGCTTTCTTCATTTCGGCAACAAAAACATCATGACCGCCTTTCCCGAACTCGTTGTTCACCCAAGTAACAGCAACTTTCTTGGCCTTAAGGTTGTCGCGGAAATAACCAGTCAGTGAAGGAACACCGCGGTGAGCACCGTACGCTGTACGGAACACGTAAGGGTTTCCTTTCTGCGTAATGTTTGGTGCCTCAGCTCCCACTATCTGTGGAACGCCTGCATTCATTGCTTCAAACATATTGACAATGGTAGAGCTTGAGTAAACCGTACCCATAATGACGTATGCGCCATCGTCGATTGCTTTGGTTACAAGACCCTTTGAAATCTGTGGATCAGTCTGCGTATCGTGCTGGGTTACCTTGATCTTTTCACCCAAAATACCACCGGACGCGTTGATCTCCTCGATCGCGAGCATGATACCGTCACGGTACTGAGTTCCTGCTGGAGCGCCACCACCGGACAGCTCGGCGACGATCGCAATATCTACCGCATGAACAGGGCTCGCCATCGCGAGCATCAGGGCTGATGCCCCGGCAATTTGTTTAAACATGAGAAACTCCTAAAATTTTTATAGTGATCACCTGTCGTGATCAGCAGACTGTACCACTTGGTTCATTGTTTTCAAGTTAGACTTCTGGGTGAGCCGGCGTCATTAGTTTACGCGGTCAGAAAATCAACCAAAGCCTCGGCCTCAGCGTCAAACATGTCGGCACCGGTCATGATCCTGCAGCCGAGTTGGCGGGCCCGCTT
>RGHP01000127.1 GCA_010024125.1 Gammaproteobacteria bacterium
GAGTCCAATCGCGACAAGCTGGGCCATGAAACCCTGTGCATTACGCTCTCGAATAAGCCTCCGCCATGGCCCAGCGAACCCAAAGCCAAATCGCTCGAGGCTAAACCCGATTAAAAGGCCCAGTCCCATTAGTAATGAAAAACGAACGCCCGCTGAGACAGCGAGCGTTAAGAGTAGTGCGATAACAAGAAGAGTTCGTATAACCAAGAATTAATTCACCAGGCTGTTAAACCATTTTTTCGTTTTGAGAATAGCGAATTGTACAGATGTTGGAACGTTTTCCATTGGTCTATTCAAAGCTGACCACTCGACCATTGATTCAGCGTACAGTTTGACATCGGAAACTTTGGCGACTTCGCTTAAAACAAACCAGTTTGTGGCAGCCCAGTGGCCAGTATTGCAGTATGAAATCGTACCCGGCTGGTTCAGGTTATTCGCAGCCACAATCGATTGCACCTCGTCAGCATGCTTCAACAGCGGTGTGTTCTTATCGAAAAATGCCTCGAATGCAAACTGGTCAGCACCAGGAAGGATGCCCGGGCGCGCGGCTGCATCGTGCCAAGCCGTACCGGCGTAAAACTCATCAAGTCGCGCATCCAAAAGGCGCGCGCTGCCCTCGCCCGATACCTGCTTCTCAACCTCGGCTGTGTCTGCATACCACGCCGGGTTGAATGCAAGCTCTGGAGTTACTGAGGAGACCGCAGTTTGGCCCGATGCCAAATCAAAACCGTCTTTTTGGTAAGCCCTGAAGCCGCCATTGAGGATCGCAAGGGACTCAAATCCAACACTTTTTAATGTCCAATACACCCGGGCGGCTGCACCAAAGTCTGTCGTGGTAACGCCATCATGAACTATAACCACGGAGTCACTGACATCAATCCCTCGTGAACCCAAGGTAGCTGCGAGCTTCGTTAATTGTGGCAATTTTCCTGGGTTCTCTTTAGGGCCGCGAAACTCACCGTATGGGATATACACAGACCCAGGGATATGTTGTTTTAGATACGCTTTTTCATCACTCCGGATTTCGACGACTTTTACTTCGTTATTGTCGAGTAAATCGGTCAGTGTAAAGCTGTCAATGACTGGTGTAAGTGTCGCCGCTTGCGTGGTCAAAGAAACCGCTAAAGCAGTTGCTCCTACCAAAGTTTTCCATGCGTTCATGTGTATATCCTCTCAAATCAATGTGAGGATATTAGTGTCGTTTGGTTAGATCTCAAAAGAATAAGTTTTCAAATACTTATAACTTTTTGTTTTATCTAGTCCGCTGCGTCGGACAGACATGACGCCCAAACTTAAAGCCTCTTCGGGCAATGTGTTTGGTTTTACGTCCAGAGACACGCTCCCGCCACATCTTAAAGCTCGACAGCTTCATTTCACGACGCATCAGGTCGATCACATCGGACTCTTTTAAGCCAAACGAAGCTTCAATTGCTTCAAATGGCGTGCGATCTTCCCATGCCATCTCAATCACACGGCTGATCTCATCTGGATTCAATGCGTGTTTTTTAAGAGCCATCGCAAAATTTCTTGAGTTGATGTTGAGAACGCTGTTGCGTCTCCTGAAATAAAGCTTGGCCGGAGTGCGTTGCATTGCGCTTTGCCGAGCTCCACCCCCCACTGATCATAGGAATTGACATTCCAAATAACACCTTGCGTGAATACTTTATGTTCGTAAGCCGCAATGAGAGCGCCAAGTGATTCGGGTGTTAATTGCTCAATCATAATTGTGGAGCTGGGACGATTCCCTGGGAATGTTCGATGCGGAGCCAGACGTTTCGCTTCTGATTCAGCAAACCCCTGATCTACCATATCGCGATAAACCTCTTCGAATCCTTTTCCAAACGCAAGTGATTCAGATTGTGCTAGGCAGTTCGCGTTTAACAGCTGATGTGATTCAAGGTCCGTATTTACAGGATTCGCACTCATGATGAAATCAACTGGGCAAATGAGCGTCCCTTGGTGGAGCAGCTGAAAAAACGCATGTTGCCCATTGGTACCGGGCTCGCCCCAAATGACAGGGCAGGTGTCGTAAGAGACCGGTTCTCCGTCACGATCAACTCGCTTACCGTTGGATTCCATCTCCATCTGTTGAAGATACGCAGAGAAGCGATGCAAACGCTGTTCGTAAGGAAGGACAGCCAAAGTTTCTAAACCGAACCCATTGCGATACCAAACGCCCAAGAGAGCCATCAGCACAGGAATATTGGCTTCAGGTGGAGCCTCTTTGAAGTGGTGGTCCATCTCGCGAGCACCACTCAACAGTCGATCAAACACATCAGGTCCGAGTGAGATCATTAATGACAGTCCAATGGTTGACCACACGGAATAGCGGCCGCCTACCCAGTCCCAGAAACCGAACATTCGCTCAGGGGCAATGCCAAACGCTTGAACAGCCTCTTCATTGGTCGATAAGGCAGCAAAATGATGAGGTATCGCGTCAGCACCTAAGGCGTCCGCTATCCATTGTTGAGCCTTTGCCGCGTTATGCATCGTCTCTTGCGTGGTAAACGTTTTAGATGCAATGAGAAATAACGTTGTCTCCGGTTCAAGTTCACCTAAGACATCATGTAGGTGGGCTCCATCAACGTTAGAGACATAGTGCGGCTTCGGCCCATCAATCCATGGCTTTAGCGCTTCACTCACCATCAGAGGTCCAAGATCAGACCCTCCGATACCAATATTAACAACATCTGTGAATGTCTTGCTCGAGGCCCCCTGGCAAGTTCCCGCGCGAACGTCTTCGGCAAACGCATACGCATGTCCACGCGCCGTAAGCACATCAGTGACGACAGAAACGCCGTCAATCAAAAACTCATCCGTCGATTTCGCTCGCAAGGCGGGGTGAAATACCGACCGGTTTTCCGTGAAGTTGATTCTTTTTCCACCAAACAACTGCTGCCGCACGGTATCAAAGTCACATTCGTCCAGCATGGTGACCAATGCGTTGAGAACAGTTTGGTCGATCCAATGCTTTGAGAAATCAAGACGTAGTCCCGCACCCTCTGCGACATAGCGTGCGCCACGGTTGGGGTCGCTCTCAAAAAGCGACTTCAGTGACTGATTCCATTGGCTTGCAAGAATAGCAAGTTGATCTCTCATAACTTGCCTCAGTGAATGATTGGCGTTCCTGATTCAGACGAACCGTCGTCATCCTCAGCCTCTTCCAATTCATCTTCGTAGTCTTCGTCAAACATTCCGGCTTGTTCAAGATTCGCGACAAGTCCTTCGGGCATTTGTTGGTTGAATTCTTCAATCAGATCGCGCACGACAGTTTGTAGTGCCTCAACTGCAATTTGGTGGTTCTCCCGGATGGCATCATCTTCGATATCCATCTGACCGTGCCAATAGAGACATGCAGCCATTGCATCGTGGGCTTCGTTGGCTACTTGATCATAGAATCCTTGATGAACACCATCTTGAGATTCAGCTCGATAAATCGTGATGCTCAAATCAGCATCCTCACTCCAAGGCTCGAGTGTTGCTTGGCGCAAAATCATTCTGACGAGATAGAGTTTTTGACGGTTCTCGAGAATACAAATTGCATCATCAAGCCGAACAGGTACGCCATCTTCCCGCTCAGCAAGCGACACATAAGCGGCCATTACAGGAGCACTCAGCCATGGTGTTTCGTCATCCTCACCAACGAGCTGGTCAGCTAGAAGGCAGTGTAAACATTCCAAATCAGGAGATTTCAGCGCATATTCAGCTTGGTAGATAGTCAGCTCATCGGTCTGGCCTGCGTGACGAAAGTCCTGGTTAAACAGCGTCACCGCGTGCTCAGTGTGGGGGGCATCATCAAAGAGTTCGAGCGCTTGCAATCTTGCATCCTTGTAGGCGTGACGCCGTATTTTTGCAAATATTGACGCAATAACAAAGAGCATCTAAAAAAAACGCACATAATAATGAATCCGGAATACACTGACCCCTAACTGATCACACCGCTAATAAATAGGTCAAAACAATGTTCAGATTTTTCTTCGATCGGAAATGGATTTTGTGGGCTTGGCTGGGCTCTTTACTGATATTGTCATCGCTCTGGGTGCAAGTAAAAATCGACGTCGAAATCAATAATTGGTTCGGTGAGTTTTATGACATGATTCAGAAGGCTTTAGCGACTCCGAACGCGATCACTATTGAAGAATATTGGTCATCGTTATTTAGTTTTATTTATCTGGCCGGCATCTATGTAGCGATTGCAGTCGTCGTTAGCTACTTCACGTCACACTACCTCTTCCGCTGGAGAGCCTCTATGGTCGAGTGGTATCACGCAGTCTACGATCAAGCGAGAACAATCGAAGGCGCGGCTCAGCGGGTACAAGAGGACACCATTAAATTCTCACGAATCATGGAACAGCTAGGGACCAGTCTTATAGAGGCTGTGATGGTTCTGATACAGTTCGTGCCCATATTGTTCGGTCTATCTATGGGAATACCAATCTTCTTTTTCGGAGACTGGCAGTATGGTCTCCTGACTGGTGCTCTTATTTGGAGTATCGGCGGTACGCTGTTCCTAATCGGCTTGGGTTGGTTTCTGCGACTGGTTGGTATCGAATATGATCTGCAAAAAAAAGAAGCTGCATACCAAAAAATCTTGGTAATAGCTGAGGATGATCAGACCATCAGACCGAAAACCATCGGCGAGTTGTTTGAAGATGTAAGAAGTATTCATTACCTAAGTTACCTTCGCTATTTATATTTCAACATTGGTCGCATCGCCTATTTGCAAGCAAACGTCCTGAGCGCATATGTCTTATTGGCGCCCGCGATCGTGACAGGGGTTGTGACTCTCGGGGTTATGCAGCAAATAATTAGAGCATTCGGCCGGGTGGA
>RGHP01000128.1 GCA_010024125.1 Gammaproteobacteria bacterium
CTGGGTTGTGATGTCATCACTTGAAGATGCAATCGGCCAAGCGGATCAAGAGGCTCGCAATGAAGCAGTCGGTATGGATGACATGTTCGGTTTGGGCGGCGGCGCTGAATCGCAGTTGGGTAGCGACCCCTATCAGCATCATCGGAGTGCGGTCCGTTGGAGTGAGCGTGACGTACTGCGCGGTGAGAAAGAAACATTGGGGCTCTATCTCACCGGACACCCAATCGACTGGTATGCCGATGATTTGAAAGGGCTTGGCGCTAAAGCACTTGAGAATCTTGAGCGGACCAAAGACACCGTCAGAGTTGCAGGTCTGGTTGTGGGGTTACGCGTGATTCGCAATAAACGGGGGGATTCATTTGGCATTGTGACCTTGGATGATCGAACCGCTCGTATGGACGTGACTGTTTTTGCCGATTTATTTGCCGACTGTCGTGAAAAACTGACCGACGATTCGCTGGTGGTCATTGAGGGCGATGTCAGTTTCGATGAATTCACCAATGGTTTGAAAATGCGTGCAAACACAGTAGAGACCCTGGAGAACGCGCGGAAACAGTCAGCATCCGGTTTAAAAATTCATTTGGAAATGAAGGCTCCTGAATTCACTGAGACGTTGCTTTCGAAAATTCAACCACATTTGGGCGGTGAGTGTCCGATCGTTATCGCGTACAATGCGTCCAATGCCAGTGGCGAAGTCGTGTTGGGTGAGCAGTATCAAGTGCATCCAAATGACTCGTTATTATTGGAGTTACAGGAATTACTCGGACAAGACCGAGTACAACTCGAATTTTCTGCAAGGACACAGCAACGCGCTTGATTCCAAGATCGATGAGTTGAGGCATCTGTCGACTGAATCTGGAATCAATATCGCAGAAGAAGTTGCGCGCCTGCAGGCTAAATCCAAAACGTTGACGGAAAAGATTTTTTCAGACTTATCGATTTGGCAAAAAGCTCAGCTTGCTCGCCATCCGAAGCGTCCGTATACCTTTGATTATGTAAAGAATTTGATCGATGGGTTTGATGAGTTGCATGGTGATCGATTATTCAGGGATGACCAGGCGCTCGTGGGTGGTATCGGAGAATTTCGTGGCCGCCCCGTGATGGTGATTGGTCATGAAAAAGGCCGCACAGTTAAAGAGAAAGTGGCACGGAATTTTGGCATGCCGCGTCCTGAAGGCTATCGCAAAGGCCAGCGTCTGATGCAGATGGCTGAGCGTTTTAAGATGCCGGTCCTGACGTTTATTGATACCCCAGGCGCATATCCTGGCATTGACGCGGAAGAGCGTGGTCAGAGCGAGGCGATCGCGAAAAGTTTAGCGGTGATGGCGCGTCTGAAAACGCCGATTGTGACCTCTGTGATTGGTGAGGGCGGCTCGGGTGGTGCGCTCGCAATTGGTGTTTGTGACAAGTTATTGATGCTTGAGTTCTCAACTTACTCAGTGATTTCACCAGAGGGTTGTGCATCGATTCTTTGGAAAAGTGCCGCACATGCGCCTGAGGCTGCAGAAGCTATGGGGATCACTGCAGATCGGCTCTTTTCACTTGGTTTAGTGGATCAATTGGTTCGTGAACCATTGGGTGGTGCGCATCGTGCCCCAGAGCAGGCGGCCACTGCGCTTGGTGATGCGATTGAAGCACAGCTCGACATTTTGGGCGGTCTGTCTGAAGAGCAGTTGTTAGAGTCTCGTTATCAGAAATTGATGCAATTCGGTGTCGGTCGCAGCTGAAGGACTGATTCGGCCCCATTGGCCAGGTCCTGATCATCGTGTCCATTTGATGATCAGCGGTGGTGCTGACTCGATGGCACTGCTCGCGCTTGTTGCAGATTTCTGCAAGGTTGTTCCAAGGCAGGTGATGGTCCATCACTGTCATCATGGCGTCGCCGCTGATGCGGATGATTGGCTTCAGTTTGTTAAAGCAGAAACAGAACGCAGAGCATTTAGCTTTAAGGCGCATCATTTAGAGCTCCAGTTAGGTCCTGAGTTTGAAGCACGCGCACGAAAGGCGCGTTATGACGCAGTGATGCGAGATGTGTGCGCTGGTGAGGTTGTGATGACCGCACACCACCGTGATGATCAGATTGAAACGCTTTTAATGCGTCTCTCTCAAGGGTCTGGATTAATCGGTTTGGCTGGTATCCCTGTGGTTCGTGCATTTGGCCCGGGGTTGTTGATTCGCCCGCTATTGTCATTGTCGCGTAAACAGTTAAAACAGGTCTTAACTGCGCGGAATTTAAAGCACATCACGGACCCTTCCAATCAAGATCCATCGTATTTAAGAAACTACATCAGGCTTCAATTTTTGCCTGCATTATCACGGGTAGCACCGACTGTTCGAGACCAATTGTTACAGCTGTCCAAACTTGCGACTGATCGTGTATTTAAGGCTGGCGAGACGTTGGGGCAGCGATTACCTGTGTTGGGTGTCGAATCGGTGGCGTTGGCATCGACAGAGACGCTGATTGCGTGGCAGGTTCGTTTTTTTGCACAAGCCCACGGTCGCTACGCGCCATCGGCACTTCAGATCAGCGAATTTGTCAGACAGTGTGTTGATGCATCGGATGATCGTTTGCCGGAGGTGCCGATCGGTTCTGGTGTTGTGATTCGAAAATGGGGTGGCAAACTCCATTGGGTGGATCATACGATCTTAGGTGACGAAGCTGACCGTGAGATGATGCGGTCTGAAAACATTGCGCCGAATCAGTCGGTTGAATTTGAGTTTCCGAATGGTGTGTTATCACTGACGACAGGTGCCGCCTCAGACGACGTGTCTGTGTTTTGGGGTGTTGAAGGACGGAGTTTTCGCTTAGGACGGAAACGTCCAATGCAGAGTTTAAAACAGCTCGCGCAGACCCTCGGGGTTCCACCATGGTTGCGCAGGCGGACACCACTCATTGCGATTTCTGATCAAATTATTGGCTGGGGTGCGATCGATTGCAGGGAAGAGGGGTTGATTCCGCATTCTTTACAGTGGGAGTGGCGCTTTGTCCCTAGGAATACGACCGATTCCACTGTATCCTAATCACCCATCCCAAAACGACGTTTCCGTCACACTGTTGGCGGGCTTACCAAAAGGATTGTAGGTCAACATGAATCGATTCGTGTTCGTGACCGGCGGGGTGGTGTCTTCGCTCGGTAAAGGAATTGCAGCAGCCTCACTTGGCGCCATTTTAGAGGCGCGTGGCCTTAAGGTCACCATGTTGAAGCTTGATCCTTACATCAACGTTGATCCAGGCACCATGAGCCCATTTCAGCACGGTGAGGTGTTTGTCACCGATGATGGCGCTGAAACCGATCTTGATCTTGGCCACTACGAGCGTTTTATCCGGACTCGGATGACCCAGAGAAATAACTTTACTGCGGGACGTGTGTACGAAGACGTTCTTCGTAAAGAGCGTCGCGGTGATTATCTCGGCGGTACCGTTCAGGTTATCCCGCACATTACCGATGAAATTAAACATAAGATTATCGCCGGCGCGCAGGACGCGGATGTTGCGATTGTCGAGATTGGTGGCACCGTTGGTGATATTGAATCGTTACCATTTTTGGAAGCTGTCCGTCAGTTGCGTCAAGAGCTTGGTTCGTCGCGTGCATTATTGATGCACCTGACCTTGGTTCCATATATTGCGACCGCGGGCGAGACCAAAACCAAACCGACACAGCATTCTGTGAAAGAGCTTCGCTCCATTGGTTTACAGCCAGATGTTTTGATTTGCCGCTCAGATCATGAAATTGATATTTCCAGTCGTAAGAAAATTGCGTTGTTCACTAACGTTGAAGAGCGAGCTGTCATTCCATTGAAGGATGCCGATACGATTTATCGGATTCCGAGCATGTTGCATGAACAGGGTCTGGATCAACTGATCGTCGATAAGCTGAGCCTTGAGTGTCAAGACGCTGATTTGAGTGAATGGGTTCGCGTTGTGGACGCACACTTAAATCCGCTGAAGTCCGTGGAAATTGCAATGGTTGGCAAATACATGGATCTGCTGGATGCCTATAAGTCCTTGATCGAAGCGATGATTCACGCAGGTATCCAAACGCGGACGCGGGTGAATTTCCGCTATATCGATTCTGAAGATATCGAAAAGCGTGGTCTGGATCTGCTGGATGGTGTTGACGCGATTCTAGTTCCTGGTGGATTCGGTGAGCGTGGCATGGAAGGTAAGATCGCAGCCGTGTGTCATGCGCGTGAGAACAAAATCCCATATTTGGGGATCTGTCTTGGTATGCAGGCTGCAGTGATTGAGTTTGCGCGCCATGTTGCAGGTCTTGATGGTGCAACCTCGAGCGAATTCGAACCAACTGCGGAACATCCTGTCATTGCATTGATTACCGAGTGGACCAAAGCCGATGGCACGCGTGAGATTCGGACTGAAGAGAGTGATCTCGGCGGCACCATGCGTTTGGGTGCTGAAGAATGTCGTCTGACTCCCGGATCCAAGGTATCCGAAGTCTATGATGCAGAGGTTGTCAGCGAACGCCATCGCCATCGTTGGGAATTCAACAACGACTATTTAGATCGTTTGTCAGATGCAGGTCTTAAGATAGCAGGCCGTTCAATTGATGGAACACTCGTTGAAGTCGTTGAGGTTGATGATCATCCTTGGTTTGTTGGTTGTCAGTTCCACCCAGAATTCACATCAACACCGCGTGACGGACATCCGTTGTTCACAAGCTTTGTTGAGGCTGCGATTACCTATTCAAAAACGGGTGACAAGGAGACGTTGTTCTCGTGAA
>RGHP01000129.1 GCA_010024125.1 Gammaproteobacteria bacterium
GAACGAGCGATAGCCACACGCTGCTGCTGGCCACCCGACAACTGGCCAGGATATTTTTTCGCCTGCTCAGGAATCTTCACTCGCTCTAAATAGCGCATGGCTGTTTCTTCCGCCTCACGCTTTGGCGTCTTGCGCACCCAGATTGGCGCAAGCGTGCAGTTTTCTAATACCGTCAGATGCGGGAACAGATTAAAGTGCTGAAACACCATACCCACTTCGCGGCGAATATCGTTGATATGCTTGGTGTCTTCCGTCAATTCGATGCCATCAACAACGATTGAACCCTCTTGGTGAGTTTCCAAACGATTGATGCAACGAATCAATGTTGATTTACCAGACCCTGATGGGCCACAAATCACAATTCGTTCACCACGTTTCACGTCTAGATTGATATCTTTCAAGACATGAAATTGTCCATACCACTTGTTCAGCCCGTCAATCTTAATAATTGTGTCACCGAGCTCGGCAGACGCCATATGCGTTTCAGTGGTCATATTAATTTCTCCGATTCGTATCGAGTTTGCGCTCTAAGTTCTGACTGTATCGAGACATGCCGTAACAGAACGCCCAGTAAATAAATCCAGCAAACAAATATGCTTCGATATCGTAGCCTTTCCATTCCATCGAACGAGAGGCGGTTTGTGCCATATTGAGAAGATCTAATAGCCCAATAATAGATACCAAGGATGTGTCCTTGAACAATGCGATGAAGGTATTCACGATTGAAGGGATGGAAATCTTCAATGCTTGTGGAAGCGTAATGAACACAGTACGGCGCCAGTATCCAAGCCCAAGCGCCATTGCTGCTTCGGCCTGACCCTTTGGAATAGCTGCAAGCCCACCGCGAACAGCCTCTGCCGTGTACGCAGACTGGAACATCGTAATACCAATCATGGCGCGAACAACTTTGTCGAACTCAACGCCCGCAGGGAAGAACAAGGGCAGCATCACCGATGCCATAAAGAGGATCGTAATTAACGGTGTACCACGCCAAAATTCAATGTAGACCACACAAATCGAGCGAATTACTGGCATTTCGGAACGACGGCCTAAAGCCAATAAAATTCCGATCGGCAATGCCAATAAAATCCCAACGAATGCAAGCGTAAACGTCAGTAAGAAACCACCCCACTGCGTGGTATTTGATTGGGAGATACCGAAATATCCGCCGTATACGATGAAATAAAACACGACCGGAAAAACGCCCAACATCCCAATCACCAACCACTTTTTACCAGGCGTTTTTTCAAACAATAAAGGCAAAAGCAAGGCGAAGAATAGGATGAAAATCAGTGTTGGTCGCCAAATCTCATCTGGATTGGATGCGAAATACAGTCCAAACAGAATCTGCTCAAAACGCACATTGATAAAGGTCCAACATGCTCCAGCCGTATTGGCTTCGCACACTGATCGATCGGCCCCGGTCCAATTCGCGTTGATCAATGCCCACTCAACGAAAGGTGGGACGTAGCTGAAAAACAAGTAGAAAAAGAGCAAGGTCGCAATCGAACTACCGATCGAACCAAATAGATTCTCTCGGACCCAGGCAATAGGACCCACTGCGCTGCTTGGTGGAGCGCGATCCGGAGCTGGGACAAAAGTCTTTACATCGTTCATCTTATCGCTCCGTCAACTGAATGCGTTTGTTGTACCAATTCAGTACAAAGGACGTGAATAAACTCAAGCATTCATATACAGCAACAGTCATTCCAATAATGACAAGGGCCTGACCAGTCTGATTCAACGTGATACCTGCCCACACCGCGACAAGCTCTTCATAACCAACAGCGACTGCCAGTGATGAGTTTTTCGTCAGGTTCAAATATTGGCTAATGGTTGGCGGAATGATGACTCGAAGCGCCTGCGGGATCGTGACCAAGCGAACAGTATCTTTACGTGACAAACCTAACGCATGTGCCGCCTCATTCTGGCCATGCGATACGGACTGAATGCCGGCACGAACATTCTCAGCGATGAACGCCGCTGTGTAGAGCGTGAGTGCAAACCATAGCGAGAACAAAGGTAACGGAAGTTGTCCGCCCCCTTTGAAATTAAATCGACCCAATACAGGCTCGTCGAAAATCAGGGGTGAGCCAGCGATCAAATAAAGTATGTAGCCCCCACCAACAATGGTTGCGAGCGAAATTAAGCCAACGGGTAGCTGTTGCCCCGTCTCTTCAAATCGCGCTTTCGCGCGCTTAGCGAATACGACTAGACCAAGACAGAGAATCGCAAGAAGCGCAATCCAGATGCCAAATCCTGTTGAATTTTCAATGACCGGTAACGGCGTATGGAACCCGCGCGCATTCAGATAAAAAGCACCCAGCTCAATGGAATTCTTCGGCGCCGGTAATGAAGGTAGAAATATTGCAAAGTTCCAAAACATAATTTGCAGAAGCAAAGGAACATTTCGAAAGATTTCGATGTAGGCGAGAGCCCCCCTTGAAATCAGCCAGTTCGGCGATAAGCGGATGACTCCAATAAAAAATCCAAGAATTGTCGCTGCGACGATACCGAGAACAGCCACCAAAATCGTATTCTGTATCCCGACAAAGAACACGTCGATGTAAGTTGATTCGCCAAGCTTATAATCAAAAAACGGGCTGAACCCGATCTGAAACGGGGCGACCTCATCAAAGAAGCTCGTTCCAGTTTGGATGCCTCTAGCGACCAGATTATCAACTGTGGTTTGGAATAATGAGTAAAAGCCATAAACAACCAGACCCAGAGCTAAAACCTGAATAATCAGAGCTCGAAATTTAGGGTCTCGATGCAGCGGAACACGAGTACGTTCTGTCACATTACAATCCGATAAGCATTAAAGAAAGACCGGGCGATTGCCCGGTCTATTATCTGATTCGATTAACGAATCGGTGGAGCGTAAAGGATTCCGCCACGTGTCCAGAGGTCGTTCACTGAACCAGCGCGTGGGATACCAATCTTAGCAACAGTGCGCTCGTAGATTTCGCCATAGTTACCAACCTGCTTGATCGCGTTGTACGACCAGTCAGCTCCAAGACCTAGAAGCTCACCCATGTTACCTTCTGTACCTACCAAGCGAGCAATATTTGGATTACCTGGATTCGCCTTCAAGCTATCGATATTCGATGAAGTGATTCCTAACTCCTCAGCATTGATCAACGCATACAGTGTCATCGCAACGATATCCATCCACTGATCATCGCCTTGGCGAACGACTGGGCCAAGAGGCTCTTTCGAAATCGTTTCTGGAAGAATGGTTACACCCTCAGGACCAACCTTCATCTCAGTAGACAATGCAGCCAACTGTGACTTATCTGAAGTCAGTACGTCACAGGCGCCACCTTCGAAACCTTCGCGAGTTTGCGTTGATGTCTCATAACCAACCGGAGTAAACGACATGTTGTTGTTACGGAAGTAATCCGCCATGTTCAACTCGGTTGTTGTACCAGCCTGTACACAGATACTCGCGCCATCCAACTCAAGCGTTGACTTGATGCCAGAGTCTTTCATGACCATGAAACCCTGACCGTCGATGTAGTTGTAGTAAGTGAAGTTCAGGCCGAGTGAAGCTTCACGAGTCAATGTATGCGTTGTGTTACGTGACAACACATCAACCTCACCTGAAGCAAGCGCCGTAAAACGCTCTTTTGCTGTCAGTGGGATAAATGTCACTTTGCTTGCGTCACCGAGGACAGCCGCTGCGATCGCATCACAGACAGCAGCGTCGATGCCTTGCATACGACCAGCATCATCTGGTGCTGAGAATCCTGGTACGCCACCACTGACGCCACACTTGAGCTCGCCGCGAGCTTTTACATCATCCAGCGTACCGGCTGATGCGACCTGGGCAACTGCGACAGCAGATGCTGCGAGAGTAGTTGCAATCTTTGCAGACAATTTCATGGAATAACTCCTGAATAAAGCGGTTTGTTTTAATCTTCATACGGGCCTTATCAAATTTATGTAGGCACCTTCATTAGTCACAGCAACTGTTGTGCCATGACAAATTTCCGGTGTGCCCGCCGCCATGCATAGGAAAACTAGCACTAGGCCTCTGCTCACACAAGCGCAAATGCGCCAGTTTTGTGCATAATTTGCACAAATGTAGTGCATTAACCTCTGATTAATATGAGTGCCGTCCCAAAAAATACAATGCTTGCGCCAATCCATGCTCCGAAGGCCGGACGGCGACGCGAAGTCGCCCATAATATCGGCAATATCAGGACCGGGGCTGCCGAACTCAACGTAGAAACAATCCCTGCTTCACCACCTTGTAACGCGAACATGACGAGAGTCATACCGACGCCCATGCCGATCACGCCACTCCCCAAAGTCTGCACGATAACTTTCCGAGTCCAGACCGAATGGTCGCGCTTCACCGTTCTATTGGACACTTCGTAAACAGCAACCAACGCAATAGCAGCAATTGCGACCCGGACAGCTGATCCCGCGATTGGATCAATACCCTGCTCCATCAATGGCCTGGACAACAAAATGCCACCAGCCTGACCAGCTGCAGCCAAGAATCCAAACAAAAGCCCCAGGGGTAACGATCCATGTACGTCGTCCCAGTGGCTCGAAGACGACTGCTTTTGACCATACACGATGGCCACAACAACGCCTGTTGTTACGAGTATACACCCTAAAAACACAGGCAAAGAGAGCACTTCATCCAGATAAAAAATGCCCGCTATCGCCGTGAGTGGCGCATTGAATGCA
>RGHP01000130.1 GCA_010024125.1 Gammaproteobacteria bacterium
ATCATCATCAATATGGGAACCGCGACGAGTAAATACACCCTGATTAATCGACAGACTTTGCAATTCGGACCGCCAAATTGAAACATCAAAACTCCTCGCCGTTTACCCTAGTCTACTGCAGACCCGCTTACACACCAATTCATCGGGTGAGCCTCTTGCAACAAAACCTGCAGTCTGCTTGAGTGTATGGGTTTTTCCTTCACCACCGCTAGATCTCGAGGTTGAGCGTCTCATGCCAGATTTTTACTTTTTTGCATCCAAGATCGCAGGGTTCTTTTTGGATCCCTTACATATTTTGGCCCTACTGGTTGCCTTGTCGATGCTTTGCCAATGGTTAAAACGAGTACGTGGCCTAAGTGCGTCAGCCTTGATCCTATGGATAGCCATTCTTGGACTAACACCCTTGTGGAATTCATTACTTTTCAACCTTGAAACGCAATTTAAAAAAACGAATCCGGACCAGATATCCGGAATCATCCTACTCGGTGGGGCTATCGACGAACTCACGACCGAGGCCCATGATGATGTCGCACTCAATAGCGCGGCTGAACGAATGACTACAACTCTCACTCTCATGCGCTTATATCCAAATACGCCTATCATTTTCACGGGCTTTTCGGGCCGCCTGATTCGAGGAGCGCTTTCAGAGAGTGATGTTGCGTTGAGATTTTTTCAAGAAACGACGGGGTCTACTGACCGAATACTTCTTGAAAATAGATCAAGAAATACTCTCGAAAATGCACTCTACACAAAAGAACTGATAAGCTTTGCGGAGGGCACAAGCGGGCCTTGGTTGTTAGTTACATCAGCGTTCCACATGCCACGTGCTATCCAAATTTTCGCTGACCACAATATCGACGTAGTTCCTTATCCAACAGATTTTCGCTCGAATAAGTCGAATCATGGCTTTCATTGGAATCTCGCTGAGGGTGCCTCCAAACTGAAAATTCTTGTGCATGAGTGGATCGGTCTCTTTGTTTACCGAACCATGCAAAAGCCCTAGTTGCTCAACGCCAACCGTGCAACTGCAGTACCTATTGGAGCTGAAACCTCAAACCGAACAGGTAACCAATACCCACGAATCTGTCCCAAAAAAAGCGTTCTGGTAATTTCGGACTCGCCGAAACGAAACATTCCCGTTTTTGTTGAAAACCCGCCAAAGCGAGTCAAGGTGATATCACAGCGCCGTGCAGGGCCGCTGAAGTTCGCAGGATCGTCTGACGTCAGCGTCACAAGACCGCCATCTTTGATTTCCAAATCATAGCGACGAATCCCATCAAAAATCCGATAAGACCCCTCACACCGCTCCGTCTCATCGAGTCGTCGTCCAATATCGAAAACAGGTGTGAAGGGATCGACAGTATCTGCAATCGACTCCTCAGGAACCGGCGTAATCTCATAGTCACGTGGTTTGGATCGATAATAGTCAACACTCGGCTTCGGCTCAGTCGGTAGCCACATGACAGTAATATTACTTAAGGCATCATCCCAGGTGCTGCCGCCGTTGAGAATTTGCGTGCCATCGCTCGTACGCATGATTTCAAGCGTCGACTGAAAGTCAGAAAACCACGCACCAACCCCGCGCGATGCAACATCGGCAGACACACTTCGAATATCGCCAGAATCCAATAGCTCGACGGTCGCATCAGCCAAAGTCACAGGACCCCAATCAATCTCGTATTGAAGCGGCTGTCCATCAAATGCGACGCTCGAGGAGCTCAAACCCAATAGCAACAATCCAATTCGTGTTTTCACTTCGTCACCCCAAACCGTTGCCTAACGCATCAAACCGCGATTGCCATACATTGGCTTTATCTAAATCAAAAAATGGGGATCCTGGCTCGTCATACAAGCGGGCAAGTCCTAACGCGGCGTATCCGACGCCACGCTGATAGGCTTCTTTATAGAATGCTTCTGCACGATTTAAGTCCGCCTCTGCGATACCGTTACCAGTGTGATACACAACAGCCAAGGCAAACCATGCAACTGGGTATTCCAGTGATTTCGCTTGTTGGAACGCATCGAGCATCGCTTCCCCTTGCTCGAGCTTCAAATAACCGCGTCCGAGCTGCACCCAATAGCGACCATTATCTGGGTTTTGTGTAACCGCTTGACGACATGCATCGATAACGGCCGCACCATCGATCCCCTCATAGTTCACAGGGGTTGATTGATGATCTGGATCCGCAGCGATTGAAGCAAGACGATCACAATCAGCGCCTGAGGCACTCGAGACCGTCGAATAGATCAAACTGTTAAGTGCGAAGAGAAGGCAGAGGGCCCAGTGCGCTTTTGCAATACACCAAAGGATCCCTGTCCGTATCAGGGAGTTCGATGTGCATAACTTCACCAACAAGAATGCCATGATCACCTCCATCATAGAGTGCATGGTGGCGACACTCTAAATAGGCAAGACATCCTTGTATTTTTGGACTTCCATTCGGGCCTTGGCTCAAGGTCAGCCCCTCGGTTTTATCCATATCTGATTTTGCAAACTGCCACGCCAAAGGACCTTGGTCGCCAGCTAACAGATGAATACTGAAATAGGCCGCTTCTGTAAGCGCTGAATAACACTCCGCGTCTTTGGCCGGACACATCAAGACCAGCAAAGGATCAATTGACACAGAGCTGAATGCGCTTGCCGTCATACCAACGACTTGGCCATCGGCCGTATAGGCTGTGGTGACCGTTACCCCTGTTGGGAATGACCCCATCGTTTGTTTGAAAAGATCTTGAGAAACTGTCATCCGCCTGCCTTTCTGGCCTGAAATCCTTTGTCTTTGAGAAATGAAAGAATGGTTTCAACGTGATCGCCCTGAATTACGATCTGCCCATCTTTCACCGAACCACCGGTACCGAGACGTTGTTTGATGGCTTTACCTAAGGATTTCAACTCCGCATCGCCGCCTGGCACATCCCAAATCACCGTTGCTTCTTTACCACCACGGCCTTTGGTCTCTCTGCGCACACGACATACCGAATCATTCGGATTCACCCCATGGGAAGCGTCTGAGTCAGATCGGATACGACCCGACTCGGTTGAATACACGAGCCGAGTCTCTTTGGGCATTTACAGTTCTTCGAGTCTAGATTCGATATCAGGGCGCGCCATGGCGCGAATCAAATCGTTAATACCAACAACACCAATAACATCACCTGCATCATTCGTGACGCGTGCTTGTGATGATGGTGATTCAGTCACCAACTGTGCGGCGTCTTCGACGAGCATTTCGCCTGATAACTCAGGACCCGGCTTGTCGTTCGGTGCCTTCATGATCGTTTTCAATTGGATCACACGGCCGCGGTTAATGTCTTTGGTGAAGTCGGCAATATAGTCGTCTTTCGGCTTCAGTACAATTTGCTGCGGGGTACCCTGTTGGATCACTTCACCGTCTCTTAGAATCGCAATCTGGTCACCGATACGAAGCGCCTCTTCCAAATCGTGCGTGATAAACACAATCGTTTTATGAAGCTCTTGCTGCAGATCGAGAAGAATATTCTGCATGTCAGTTCGGATGAGTGGATCCAATGCACTGAACGCTTCATCCATGAGCAAAATATCGGCATCTGTCGCAAGCGCACGGGCAAGACCGACACGCTGCTGCATACCACCCGATAATTGCCCTGGGTAGTTTTCTTCATAGCCAGCAAGACCGACTCGCTCGATCCAGTGGGCTGCTCGCTTCTCAGCTTCTTTTTCACCTATCCCTTGGATCTCAAGACCGTAAATGGTGTTTTCCATCACAGTCCGGTGCGGAAGTAACGCAAACTTCTGAAATACCATCGACGCCCGATTTCGACGAAATTCCCGCAAGGTCTTTTCATCCATCTCGAGCACATTCTCGCCATCAATCCAGACTTCACCTGCTGTGGGCTCAATTAGGCGGTTGATGTGACGAATGAGTGTCGATTTACCAGAACCTGACAGTCCCATCACAACCTGAATCCCTTTGGCAGGCATTTTCAGGTTGATATCACTCAATCCGAGAACGTGATTGTACTGATCGTTCAACTCGTCCTTGGTGACACCTTCACGAACTTTTTGCAGCATCGTCTCCGGATCATCACCAAAAATTTTGTAGAGGTGTTTGATTTCAATCTTAGTTTCGGAATTACTCACCCTGACCTCCGCGGTAGCTCTGCAAGCGCTTCCCGTAACTCTGACTGATCCGGTCGAAAATGATCGCTAATGCCACGATGGCGAGACCATTGAGTAGGCCCATCGCGAGATACTGGTTTGAAATGGCTTTGAGTACAGGTTGGCCAAGACCGGTCACACCGATCATTGAGGCAATGACAACCATCGCGAGAGACATCATGATTGTTTGGTTCACTCCAGCAAAAATATTGGGCAGAGCGAGAGGAATCTGCACTTGTACCAATTTCTGCCAAGGGCTCGCCCCAAAGGCATCTGCTGCTTCTAATACTTCTTTATCAACCAATCGAATACCCAAATTCGTCAAACGAATCATTGGCGGAATCGCATAGATCACAACCGAAATTAATCCAGGGACCTTTCCGATTCCTAAAAGCATCACGACTGGAATCAGGTACACAAAGCTTGGGATGGTCTGCATCACATCTAGGATCGGCGTAACAATCGCCTGCGCGCGATCAGATCGTGACATCAAAATACCGATAGGTAGTCC
>RGHP01000014.1 GCA_010024125.1 Gammaproteobacteria bacterium
ATTGCTGGCCATTCTGCAGAAGGCAAATATCGTGGCACCAAACAGATCATTAAAAACGCAGCCTCTCAGTTTGGTTTTCAGTTAAATGCGCTTGATGAAGAGACATTCTTAGAGACGATCGCAGGGAGTCGACCGATCGGTCATTCTTCCATGGAGAGCATTCTCAAAGCCTGTCCGATGGCTGAAACTGACCGTGCGCTCCGTGAGCGGGTCTTCCGTGCATTTGAGATGGAAAAACCTGATCTGTTTGATGAAGTCAGGAAATCGTATCAGTTGCGCCGAGAATCTGAGTTCTCCCCGCTATAAAAAATATTGCGACGCACAAAAATTCCCTTATACTTTAGTGATAGTTTTCGCGGGGATGGATCGATGCGATTGAAATTAACTGAATGGGCGGGTTCGTCTGCTGATCGTTCGTTGTCAGCACGAGGGATGGACCGGTCTGAAATTGAAGCACTCATTCAGCATGGAAAGTATGAGCGTGTGCGTCCGATTAAGGCGGTGATGGAGATGGTCTCTAACTTCATCGTGTTTTGCCGTTGGCGAGGCGAGGTCTACATGAGTGGTCACCGCGTTGGACCAGTTCACAAACAGATTTTCCATCGCCCTCGCACAAAAAATTAGCTGAGCACTCACCCAAGGATGGGTGAGAGCCAGCGTGCATTCTCATCAACAGCTTCGTTTCTCAACGCTGAGTAGCTTGCCAATTGATCTTTCCCAATTTGTCCAAGCGTGAAATATCGGGCATCCGGGTGGGCAAAATAAAAGCCGCTAACAGACGCCGTCGGCCACATGGCTAGACTCTCAGTGAGCGAGATCCCAGTTGCCGCTTCAACATCTAATAGTGACCACAACGAGCGCTTTTCACGATGATCTGGGCATGCAGGGTATCCTGGAGCAGGTCGAATGCCGCGGTATTTCTCGCGGATGAGTTCATCGTTCGATAGTGCTTCATTGGCAGCATATCCCCAAAACTCGGTACGCACACGACGATGCAAATGCTCTGCAAAACTTTCAGCGAAACGATCTGCAAGTGCTTTCAAGAGAATCGCCTGGTAGTCATCATGTGCGTCTTCAAAAGCTTTGACGTGTGCATCAATTCCGTGACCTGTGGTCACTGCAAAAGCACCAATATAGTCAATCTGACCCGATTCCTTTGGTGCGATAAAGTCGCTTAAGCAAAGTTGAGGCTTACCATCTGGCATTGGACGTTGTTGTCTCAACCAATGGGTTCTGAGTAATTCACGTTCGTGATTATCAGGATCTAAAATAACGATACTGTTGCCTTCGGAGTATGCTGGGAAGCATCCTGCAACCGCATCAGCTCGTAACCATTTTTCATCAATGATTTTCTCAAGCATCGCTTGTGCATCGTTGTAGAGTTTCCGTGCTTCAGGACCTTTTCGAGGGTCGTTTAGAATGTCTGGGAATTTTCCACTGAATTCCCATGCATTAAAGAACGGCATCCAATCGATCGTGTCTAATAACGCATCCAACGGATAATCATTCAATACAACGCGTCCAATTGAGTTTGGTGTCACGATCGTTGTTGCATCAAATTGAAGCTCAGGGCGACGCGAGTTCGCGTCATTAATCGAGAGTAGTTTCTTTGGTGCTTTACCGGCATGCGCTTTACGTTTCGCATCGTGATCGGCGGCGATTTCCTGATGGTAGTTCTCACGCTCATCGCTCAACAATTTTGAAGCGACACCAACAGCACGTGATGCATCTTTGACGTAAAGAACTGGTCCTGAGTAAGTGGGATCAATTTTCACTGATGTGTGTGCCGGCGAGGTGGTTGCTCCACCAATCAACAAGGGGCAAGTGAAGCCTTGGCGTTCCATTTCAGAGGCGACGGTTACCATCTCATCTAAGGATGGCGTGATTAAGCCAGATAGTCCGATGATATCTGCATTGTGTTCGCGTGCCGCATCGAGAATTGTCTGAGTTGGGACCATGACTCCTAAGTCGATCACCTTGAAGTTATTGCACTGTAAAACGACGCCCACAATATTCTTTCCAATATCGTGAACATCACCTTTGACAGTCGCCATGATGATCACACCATGCTCTTGGCTTGTATCTCCTGCAGCTTCTTTCTCTTCTTCAATAAATGGAATGAGATGCGCGACGGCTTTTTTCATCACGCGGGCTGATTTCACAACTTGCGGCAAGAACATTTTCCCTGCACCAAAGAGGTCGCCGACTGTGTTCATGCCGTCCATGAGCGGCCCTTCAATGACAGATAGCGGGCGTGGTGCTTTGAGACGCGCCTCTTCGGTATCTTCAACCACATAGGTATCGATCCCCTTGATCAGCGCATACGCTAATCGCTCTTCGCAGGACCCGTTGCGCCACTCAGCGACTGTGGTGTCGTCCTCTTCTTTATCGACATTGTATTTCGGCGCGATATCAACAAGCCGCTCTGTCGCATCATCGCGGCGGTTCAAGATGACATCTTCAACGAGCTCTCGAAGTTCAGCATCGATATCTTCATAAATCGCTAATTGACCTGCATTCACGATGCCCATTGATAGACCTTCGCGAATCGCGTGGAATAAGAACACCGAGTGCATGGCCTCACGCACAGGGTTGTTTCCACGGAATGAGAAGGAGACATTCGAGATGCCGCCAGAGATGTAACTGTGCGGGCAATGGTTAGTGATGTCTTTACACGCCTGAATAAAATCGAGCGCATAGTTGTTGTGTTCTTCGATACCCGTTGCAACTGCAAACACGTTAGGGTCGAACACAATATCCTCAGGGGGGAAGCCAATGACTTCAGTTAACAGCTTGTATGAGCGTTGGCAAATTTCGAGCTTGCGTTCGCGTGTATCTGCTTGCCCCGTCTCATCAAAAGCCATGACTACAACAGCAAATCCATACTGCCGAATTTTGCGGGCTTGTTCCAAGAAATTCGCTTCACCTTCTTTCAAGGAGATGGAGTTGATAATTCCTTTACCCTGAACACACTGCATACCTGCCTCAAGGATGTCCCATTTCGATGAGTCAATCATCACGGGAACTCTCGAAATATCTGGTTCTGATGCGATCAGGTTTAAGAAAGTGACCATCGCTGACTTGGAGTCCAGCATCCCCTCATCCATGTTGATATCGATGACCTGGGCGCCGTTTTCTACCTGCTGGCGAGCGACTGCAAGGGCCTCGTCAAATTCGCCGTTGAGAATGAGGCGTTTAAACATCGCTGAACCGGTGACATTGGTTCGTTCGCCCACATTCACAAAGCCGGTGGTTTCGTCAGCAATAAAGGGTTCCAGTCCAGATAAGCGTATCACAGGCGCTTTCGTTGGGACTTCACGTGGCTTGTGACTTGCGACTTTTTCTGCGATCAAACGGATGTGTTCCGGGGGTTAACGAGACCTGCTTGTCCATATTCAGCGACGATTTCAGACATCTCGGCTGCGTCCAAATCATATTCACCGAATTGATTGGGAAGCCCCGCGTTTGGATGCGCGGAAACAAAGGTGTCTGCAACGCGAGACAGGTCTGATAAGAATGGGCGGAGTTCTTTGGGACCCAGCGCACAATTCAAACCAATTGTCAGTGGCTTGGCATGACGAACTGAGAACCAAAACGCTTCGGTTGTTTGACCAGATAAGGTTCGACCCGAAGCATCAGTGATCGTTCCTGAGATCATGATGCGAATTTGGATTCCGGTCTCTCGAGCAACTTCGTCAATCGCGAACAAAGCGGCTTTTGCGTTGAGGGTGTCGAAAATGGTTTCGACCAAAATGAGATCAGCGCCACCCTCTAGAAGCGCTCGTGTCGCATCTGTGTAGGTATCGACGAGTTGATTGAATGTGATGTTGCGCGCACCTGGATCATTGACGTCAGGGCTAATGGAGCATGTTCTGTTGGTCGGTCCTAGAACACCTGCGACCAAAACTGGCCTGTCATAGGAGTCTGCAACTGAACGAGCGAGTTTCGCTGCCTCGCGGTTTAACTCGCTGACCAGATCTTCCATTGCATAATCCGCCATGGATGGTCGGTTTGCGTTGAAGGTATTGGTCTCAACGATGCTTGCTCCCGCATCCACATACGCTTTGTGGATTGAGGCGATGAGTTCGGGCTGCGTCAGCGTTAGAAGATCATTATTTCCCTTCAAATCCTGCGGAAAATCTTTAAATCGTTCGCCCCGATAATCACTTTCACCGAGGCCTGCGCCCTGGATCATGGTGCCCATACCGCCATCGAGAATGACGATAGATTCAGTCAGTGTGGATTCAAGCCACTGGATGCGATCATCGCGTGTCATGCTTAACCTCGAACTCCTAACGCGTGGCAGACTGCAAAGCTCAGATCTGCCCGATTCAGTGTGTAGAAATGGAAGTCTTCAACGCCTTCTCGGCCAAGATCTTCTGCTTGTGAAACAGCCGCATGTGCTGCGATCAACTGGCGTGTTGTCGGATCCCCGTCGAGGCCTTCAAATAACGTGGACAGTGACTGAGGAATTGATGCACCACAAGCACCAGCAAATCGCACCAATGTATTGAAGTTGGTGACTGGTAAAATCCCCGGGATCAACTCGACGTCAATTTGCGCAGCCGCAACACGATCCCGAAATCGCAGAAAAATCTCATTATCGAAAAAGAATTGAGTAATTGCTCGGTGACCACCTGCGTCGACCTTCCGTTTCAAGTTTTCCAGGTCTGCGTCTTCTGACACTGCCTGTGGATGCGTTTCTGGATAGGCTGCAACGAATAACTCGAACGGATGTTTTTCGAGTAATCCTTGAACCAAATCAGATGCATACGCATAGCCATCCGGATGTGGAACATAATCCGCCTCAGCGCCACCTTCAGGATCGCCACGTAGAGCAACAATCTGTCGGACGCCCATATTCCAATACTCATCAGCAATCGCATCGATTTCTTCGCGTGGTGCACCAACGCAGGTGAGATGCGGAACAGGTTTTAGCGATGTTTTCGTTAAGATACTTTCGATTACCTGGTGGGTACGCTCGCGTGTCGATCCATCGGCGCCGTAGGTGACAGATACAAATTCCGGGTTTAACGGTGCGAGTCGCTCCACAGTTTTCCAGAGGCTCGCTTCAGCTTCTGGTGATTTTGGTGGAAAAAATTCAAATGACACGCGCGGTGCACTCATGATCGATCCTTGTTTTTTTCAGAGACCAACAGACTGATGTCTAGCACATCGCCAGGTAGTACGTTGGTCGCGGTAATTGTTAATCCGGCTTCTTCCAGCCAATGGCGAATATCGGAGATTGCGAAGCCGACACTCGGGGGGGCTTTCGCTTGCAAAGCCTCGGTAAATGCTACTAATAGCAGGCGTCCATGGGGTTTGAGAACCCGAGTTGCTTCTTTGATTAATGCATCTGGGTTGGATGCGAAATACAGCACTTGATCGATTGTCACTGTATCGAAATGCCGTGCAGGGAATCGCATTTGATACATATCTTCTTGACGCACAGTGAGGTGAGGTAGGTCTGCTTCGGCAAGTGCGTTGCGCGCAACCATGACCATTTTTTTCGACAAATCGATGCCGACACCGCTATCTGCAAGTGGGCCCGCGATTTTTAACATGCGGCCTGTCCCGGTTGCGATATCGAGTAAGTGGCCAACAGGTTGGCCCGATAGCGCTTCTTTTACAGCGTCGCTAAACCGAAGTTCATCGCCATGATATTCATGGAGTCTGAGCCAATCAGGCACCTCGGTTTCGACAAATTCTTCAGAGAGTTTGGCTCGTGCGTCACGAAGCTCATTGAGGCGGGCTTGATCGAGCTCCATTAAATCGTCGTCAACTGGTAGCTGTTCGAGCAGGTCCGAAACCAGTTGTTGGCATTGCACATTTTGTGCGACCCGGTAAAACACCCAGTGCTGTTCACGGAAGCTTTCTAACACGCCCGCATCTTGCAAGAGTTTTAAATGACGTGACACACGCGGTTGTGATTGGCCGACAATCCGCATCAGTTCTGATACAGTCAGTTCGCCTTGGGCGCACAAACGCGTCAACCTGAACCGTGTTGGTTCAGCAATTGCCTTTAATGCGTCAATATAGTCGTCATACGATGTCCACATGACGCATATAATAATATAAAGATATCTTTATGTTCAATGGAGATTTGATGTCAGAGCCAACAGTTCGTTTTCATACCGTGCCTCTCAATCATGCAGATGGCGTTCTTGGGGTCGCCGTGATGGACCGTCCCAAAGCCTTAAACGCGCTCGATCATACGATGATTCGTGAATTGTTACAGGTTGTTGAAACAGTCGAGTCAGATGTAATGATCAAGGCACTATGGATTGAGTCATCAGCTGAAAAAGCATTTTGTGCTGGTGGTGACGTTCGAGATGTTACTAATAACGGCCAGGCGGGCGGTCTGACTGATCTGACCAATTCCGCTGATTATCTTGCAGATGAATACCTGTTAGATGTGTGGTTACATCATTGCTCAAAACCGGTCTTCGCCTGGGGTGATGGATACATCATGGGCGGCGGCATGGGCGTTTTCCAGGGTGCAGATGTTCGATGTGTTACTGAGCACTCGAATCTAGCGATGCCTGAAGTGCGGATCGGTTTCGTCCCCGACTGCGGTGGTAGTTGGTTCTTAAATCGGGTTCCAAATGGTTTAGGAATCTGTCTCGCAATGAGTGGCGCTACGGTTGGTGCTGCCGATGGGTGCTGGTTGAACTTAGCTGATTGGCTGTTGCCGCGTGCTGAGAAATCGGCCCTGTTCGAAGCAATCCTTGGCCTAACATACGCGTCGAAAGAGGCTGCCTTATCAGAGATCGGTGCGATCCTGCATCAAGCAACATCAGAATCTCCACGAGAAGGGCCTTGGGAAGAAAACGGTGCGCGATTGGGTAATAGCATTCGGCACCAGTCGCCATTGGCTGTATGGCGCACAATGCAACAGTGGCATCACGACATTCCGGAATTATTTGTCGGGCTGGAACAAGCAAGTCCTGGTGCTGCGCTCGTTGCAGGATATCAGCAGCAGCGAGCGAAATATCAAAATCTAACGAAAGCAGTTTTACAAGAGCACGATCTCGGAATGCGTCTTTTGTCAGATGGGGAGTGGTGCGAGGGCGTGAGAGCGCTGTTAATTGATAAGGACAAAAATCCTCAATGGCGTTTTAAAACGGTTGATGAGGTCACACCTGACTGGATTCAGGCGATGTTAGCCCCCATGGAATGGACGACGACACATCCTTTGGCAGCCAAACTCTCTGCCAAGGGTTTATTACACGACTGATACAACGATAAAGGACTCCACATGAAAGTTTCATTTTTAGGATTGGGTGTGATGGGCTATCCAATGGCCGGCCACCTTGCTAAAGCGGGCCATGAGGTCACGGTATATAACCGAACTGCCGCCAAAGCTGAGAAGTGGGCGGCTGAATTTGGTGGAAAAGCTGCAGCGACTCCAAAAGACGCTGCTGTTGGCCAAGAGATTGTTTTTGCCTGTGTTGGTAATGATGACGATTTACGGAGCATCACATTAGGCGAGCAGGGCGCATTTGCTGGAATGAGTGAAGGTGCATTGTTTGTGGATCACACGACGGCGAGCGCTGAAGTTGCGCGTGAACTGGGTGATGCGGCGAAGGCTCTTCATATCGGATTCATGGATGCGCCGGTGTCTGGCGGACAGCAGGGCGCTGAAAATGGTGCACTGACTGTCATGGTTGGCGGAAGTCAGGCGCATTTTGATCGAGCAGCACCGGTGATTGATGCGTTTGCACGTGCATGCACATTGATGGGTGAAGTGGGCGCTGGACAGCTAACCAAAATGGTCAACCAGATTTGTATTGCTGGTCTGGTTGAGGCGTTATCTGAAGGTCTCTCATTTGCTCGGGCAGCAGGCCTTGATGCGCATAAGGTTGTGGACGTCATCAGTAAGGGTGCCGCTCAGTCATGGCAGATGGAAAATCGCTACAAGACAATGCTTGCAGATGAGTTTGAACATGGTTTTGCGGTCGATTGGATGCGCAAAGATCTATCAATCTGTTTAGCAGAGGCGCGTAAAAACGGATCTGCGCTCCCGATCACTGCTGCTGTCGATCAGCTCTATGGCGAAGTCCAATCGATGGGTGGTGGTCGTTGGGATACGTCGAGCCTGTTCGCGCGCTTGGAAGCAATGCGTCAACGCGGTGGCAAGTGATCCATTTGATACATTGATTACTCGCTTGGCCCGTCGAGAGCACTCGCGGGTCGAGCTTGATCGCAAACTCAAAACATACCACCCCGAACTCCTTCAACCAGAGCGGAACCAACTGCTTGATCGGTTAGTGGAGTTGAATCTGCAGTGCGATCTACGGTTCGCTGAAATGCTAATTCGATCACGATTGTTTCGAGGGCAGGGGCGTCGTCGAATTGAACAGGAACTTGCGCAGCACGCAATCGACCCGCGTGACGTGAGTCATTTTTTCGATGAAGCCGAGGACAGTGAATCCGATCGGTGTCTTGCTGCGCTTGAGAAGTGGATGCGCAGTAAAAAAGACCCAACACGTGACAAAGCACTCCGTTTTTTAGCCTCACGAGGATTTAATTTTTCGGATGCAACAGAAGCAGTCGACGCGATTTTCCGATAGCATTGCACATCACTTGAATTCCAGATATTTGAAAAACCATGAAAAGCGCTGAAATCCGTTCGCAGTTCCTTGAATATTTTCAGGAAAATGGGCACACCATCGTGTCGTCGAGTCCACTGATTCCGGGCAATGACCCGACCCTGTTGTTCACTAACGCAGGGATGGTGCAGTTTAAAGATGTGTTCACAGGCGAAGAAACGCGTCCTTATCATCGAGCGACGACTTCGCAGCGTTGTGTGCGCGCAGGGGGTAAACACAACGATCTTGAGAATGTTGGTTATACGGCGCGTCATCACACATTTTTTGAAATGCTGGGCAATTTCAGTTTTGGTGACTATTTCAAAGAAGATGCGATCCGTTTTGCGTGGCAGTTTTTGACTGAGCGTTTAGGGCTTCCTAAAGAGCGTCTTTGGGTGACGGTTCACCATTCAGATCAAGAAGCTGAAGAGATTTGGATTCAAAAAATTGGAGTCGATCCAAACCGACTCTCACGCTTGGGTGATAAAGATAATTTCTGGTCGATGGGTGACACAGGTCCTTGTGGGCCTTGTAGTGAAATTTTCTATGATCACGGCCCCGATGTACCAGGTGGCCCACCAGGCTCTGAAGACGATGACCTTGATCGATATATCGAGATTTGGAACTTGGTATTCATGCAATTTGAACAGTCAGCCGATGGGTCACGCACGCCGTTACCGAAGCCTTCAGTTGACACCGGGATGGGGCTTGAGCGGATTGCAGCAGTTATGCAGGGCGTCCACTCGAATTACGAAATTGATCTGTTTCAGGCGCTATTGAAAGCGGCTGCGGACGTCACGCACACGACTGATCTCGAAGCAAAATCATTGCGTGTGATTGCAGATCACATCCGCAGTTGTTCGTTTTTGATTTGTGATGGCGTTCTGCCATCCAATGAGGGGCGTGGCTATGTATTGCGTCGAATTATTCGTCGCGCGATTCGTCACGGGCATAAGCTGGGTTGTGACCAACCGTTTTTCCACAAAATCGTGCACACGTTGGTTGCTGAAATGGGTGAGGCATATCCAGAGCTGCGTGATAACGAAGATCGCATTGTCGCTGCATTGAAGCAGGAAGAGGCGCAGTTCGCGAAGACTTTGGATGCTGGAATGAAGGTCTTGGAAGATGCAGTCGCCTCACTCAAAGGGAATACACTCCCTGGCGAACTGATTTTCAGACTGTACGACACCCATGGATTCCCTGTTGATTTAACCAACGATATCGCGCGCGAGCGTGATCTTGAGCTTGATATCGATGGGTTTGAGCAGGCGATGGCCGAGCAGCGCGAGAAATCACGCCAGGGATCCAGTTTTGCTGCTGAAGGCCAAGTGCGTTTTGATTTGGATGGATCGACGGAATTTCTCGGGTATACACATCTTGATGCGAGTGCTGTGGTCGTTGCGTTGGCAAAAGACGGGCAGCAAGTGGAATCACTGGCAGCCGGCGAGACAGGTGTCGTTGTTCTGAATCAAACGCCATTTTATGCAGAGAGCGGTGGCCAACAAGGCGACTCAGGGTCTCTCACATCGGCAGCTGGTTCTTTCCAAGTGTCTGTGACTAAAAAATACGGTGCCCACTTCGGTCATGAAGGCAAGCTCGGCATGGGTGAGTTAACGGTTGGTGACACAGTCAATGCGCGCGTTGAAGGCCCAAGACGTCAGGCAACAGCGCTCAACCACTCGGCAACACATTTGCTTCACGCTGCACTTCGCACCGTACTTGGCGAACATGTGACTCAAAAAGGCTCCTTAGTGACCCATGAGCGCACGCGATTTGATTTTTCTCATCCACAGCCAGTCACCGCCGACGAGATCGCCGCGATTGAAGCAATGGTGAACGCAGAAATTCGTCGCAATGAAGATGTGGTGACGCGGGTGATGCCAATCGAAGAAGCTAAAGCTGCAGGTGCCATGGCTTTGTTTGGCGAAAAATATGATGACGAAGTCCGTGTCCTGTCGATGGGCGAGTTTTCAGTTGAATTATGTGGTGGTACCCACGTTGCTCGAACTGGTGACATTGGCCTTTTCAAAATCATTGCTGAAAGCGGCGTTGCCTCAGGTGTTCGTCGGATCGAGGCCGTGACTGGCGAGGGTGCGCTGAATCATGTTCATGCACTTGAAACAACGTTGGATCAAGCGGCAGCGCTCTTGAAAACCGGTTCGGATGCTGTGCTGTCCAAAATCGAACAGATGGCCGAACGGTTAAAAGCATCAGAGCGTGAAGTAGATGCTTTAAAAATGAAGCTTGCAACTGCTGCAGGTGGAGATTTGTTGGACGACGTTGTTGAAGTCGCCGGGGTGCAATGTTTGGTCGCGAGTCTTGATGGGCAAGATCCGAAGACGCTCCGTGACACACTCGATCGCGTCAAAAATCGTTTGTCTCAGGGTGTTGTAGTACTCGCCACAGTTCGTGACGACAAAGTGAATTTGATTGCGGGTGTGACGGACAACTTGACCGACCGGGTGAAGGCCGGCGATTTGATTGGATTCGTCGCTGCTCAGGTCGGCGGTCGCGGTGGTGGGCGTGCAGACATGGCCCAGGCTGGCGGTACTGAGCCTGCATCATTGCCAGAGGCACTCAAGTCAGTGTCTACCTGGCTTGAAGAACAATTGAGTTAGGAAGTTCGATGGCGTTAATCGTTCAAAAATATGGCGGTACCAGTGTAGGGACCGTCGAGCGCATCCAAGGTGTTGCGCAAAAAGTAAAAGGATTTAGAGAGCAAGGACACGATGTCGTTGTTGTTGTCTCTGCGATGAGCGGAGAAACCAATCGATTGATCGGCATGGCCAACGAGATCAGTCAGCGACCTGTGCCACGCGAAATGGATGTGTTGGTCTCAACAGGTGAACAGGTCACGATTGCGCTTCTTGCGATGGCGCTAACTGAACTTGGCTGTGCTGCGAAGAGCTACACAGGTGGACAAGTCCGTATCCACACCGATAGCGCTCATACCAAGGCGCGTATTCAAGCAATTGATGATGAGAATATGCGTGCCGACCTCAAAGCAGGTCGCGTCGTCATCGTGGCAGGCTTCCAAGGAATGGATGACAACAACAACATCACAACGTTGGGTCGAGGCGGTTCGGACACGACCGCAGTTGCTCTAGCGGCTGCCTTAAAAGCGGACGAATGTCAGATCTATACAGATGTGGATGGGGTGTATACGACAGACCCACGCGTTGTTGAGTCTGCGCGTCGATTGTCGAAGATCACCTTTGAAGAGATGCTTGAAATGGCGTCTCTAGGTTCAAAAGTTTTACAGATTCGGTCGGTCGAATTTGCCGGCAAATACAATGTACCACTTCGAGTGCTATCAACGTTTGAAGATGGCCCTGGCACATTGATCACCACTGAGGAGTTAGATTCCATGGAACAACCCGTTATTTCAGGTATTGCGTTTAATCGTGACGAAGCAAAATTGACGTTACTAGGCGTACCCGATGTTCCTGGTGTCGCAGCGAAAATTTTAGCTCCAGTTGGCGCCAAAAATATCGAAGTCGACATGATCGTCCAAAACGTGGGTGCGGATCAGACAACGGACTTCACCTTCACTGTTCATCGCAACGATGTTGAAGCGGCTTACGAAGTACTCCAGGGTGTCTCCAAAGAATTGGGTGCGCGTGAAGTACGCAAGGATTCGAAGATTTGTAAGGTGTCGGTTGTCGGTGTTGGTATGCGTTCACATGCGGGAGTTGCAAGCCAAATGTTTGAGACCCTTGCTGCTGAAGGGATCAACATCCAAATGATCTCGACTTCTGAAATTAAGATTTCTGTTGTGGTCGACGAAAAGTATTTGGAACTCGCAGTCCGTGCTCTTCACCAGGCGTTTGATTTGGCGCTCGAGGATGCCAATTAATACACCTGATGCATTTCGTGGCATCGATCGTCTCTACGGCGATCATGCCTATCAGACGCTTTCACAAAAACGGGTTTATGTTGTTGGTATCGGCGGTGTCGGATCCTGGGTTGTCGAGAGCTTAGCTCGCTCGGGAATCGGTGAGATTCGACTCGCTGATCTTGATGATATCTGTGTAACCAACACCAACCGCCAAATCCATGCGCTGTCATCGACGATAGGCCAGTCGAAAATTGAGGTGATGGCTGAGCGCTGCCGATCGATTAACCCTGAAATCACCGTTCGTTGCGATCACGCCTTTGTCACCGATAAAACAGTTGAGTCGTTGATCGACTCGACTCTGGACATGGTGATCGATTGTGGTGATAACCAGATGGCAAAAGCATCACTGATCGCCCATTGTAAACGCATCAAGGTCCCGGTGATCACCATTGGCGCTGCAGGTGGTCGAATTGATCCAAGCAAGGTTCAGATACGTGATTTGGCGAAAACGGATGGTGATGCGCTTCTCGCATCAGTGCGTCAAACACTCAGAAATCGTTATGGGTTTTCGCGGACTCCAGGGAAGCGCTTTTCGGTGCACGCTGTGTACTCTGATGAGCAGACCCGGTATCTACAGTCGAATGGTTCGGTCGGTCAACAAAAGCCTGCAGCTGGAGCAAACCGACTCGATTGCGCGGGCTCCTTGGGTGCAGCCACACACGTCACGGCTGTATTTGCATTTCATGCAACTGCTAAAGCGCTCGATATCCTGCTTAATTAATGACCTCTAGAGTAATTGTTGGCCAATGGCTGATCCAATCGTAATTCGGATCCTCATCAGGTCGTATCACGACTCCGCTGATCAGATATCGATCGACACTTGGCAGCTCGAGCGTCACTTGACCGCCTGAATTCGTATATGCCTCTGAGACCACGGAGCGATCGCTATGTCGAAAAGCCTTGATCAAGACGCTTTCAAGCGGCTTCTGTCCATCGAATAAAGTGAACGCATAGTTCCCTGGGGTAAGCTGTTTCCAGCCTCCTTCGAGAACAAGTTCGAACGGCATTTCGCCTGACAGTGTATCGGCAGTCTCGTCGTGCCCAACTTTGACAAAATTTTTTGCGACTCGAACATAGCGCTCTGTGACGGGCACAGTGTGTGGTTCATTCGGATATTGATCGAGCTGTGGCTTCAGCCCATCTAGGGCTACGTAATTTTCCCATCGTTCATCTCCCTCTCCAAAACGAATCGAGAAGGGTGTTGTTTGATGAATAATGCGATTGAGACCTTCGTTCACTATCACTTTTGCAGCCGGTCGCGAATCACCTAAAAGACCTTGAATTGAGCGCTTGTCTTGATTGATAACGAGAAATTTCTCGGTTTCATCTGGAAGGAAGGGTTGCGCGCTACCGCGAAACGTTTCCCCGACTTTTAAAATCAGGTCGATCGTATCGCCCTCATCTGTATAGTGCTTCGAGGATTCAATCCAAAATTCATGGGCACTAATTTGTGCACTCCATATCAGAAGTCCAACTGAGAATGTTAGGCTACGCGCAAATGTCATGTTGACCTCTAGAGTTTGAGAACGAATCAATGAAAGCTGTGTTGTTGGGCCTACTGTTAGCGATTTCCAGTCTGGTCGCAAGCGCTCATGAAATGCGGCCATCGATCGCATCCCTTTCAGTGGATTCTCAGGGTGTATTAACACTCGAGCTAGTCACCAATATGGAGGCTTGGCTCGCGAAGGTCGACCCCTCACTAACAGATACCAACGATTCGCCGAATGCGGCGGTCTATGATCGGTTTCGAGCGCTTGACGCAACTCAGTTAGAAGTTGCCATCAGAGAGCAAGAACGCGAGCTCTCTCGGGTCATCGAAGTGACGGTGGGTGATACCCCAGTCAGAATGACTTTGAGCACTCTGGAAATTCTTCCGGTTGACGATGTTGAGCTTCCACGTGATACCGAATTGACCTTTGTCGGTGGATTACCTGATGGCGCAGAGGCTCTCGTGTATCGCGTGAGTGATACGATACCAAACACGGCGATTCGCTTATTTTTGGAGAATGCAGAGCCCCGTGTTCAATTTGTGAAAAGCGGTCAGAGCTCAGATGCCCTATCACTTGATCAGGCTGTCAAACGATCGCTCAGCGCCCTTGTTGTTGAATATATCGAACTCGGTTTTACGCACATTATTCCCCGGGGGCTGGATCATATTATTTTTATCTTGGGCCTGACGCTGATCTCGAAGCGATTGATTGATTTGGTGATTCAGGTCACTGCATTTACGGTTGCTCATTCAGTGACTCTCGCTCTAGGCCTCTATGGCGTTTTAGAGCTTCCATCATCCATCGTTGAGCCTCTTATTGCTGCATCAATTATTTACATCGCTGTCGAAAATATCTGGCATCACAAGGTCAATCGATCTCGAGCGCTTGTTGTGTTCGCCTTTGGCTTACTTCACGGGTTGGGTTTTGCAGGTGTGCTGACTGAACTCGGGCTTCCTGAGCGCGATTTTGTTGTTGGTCTCTTGTCCTTTAATGCCGGTGTAGAGCTCGGGCAGTTGGCCATCATTTTGGTAGCGTATCTCTCTGTTGGCATCTGGGTTTTGCGCTACCCATGGTACCAATCGCGGGTCGCTGTCCCTCTGTCCTTACTGATTGGTATCATTGGTTGCTATTGGTTCGTTGAAAGAGTGATTAGCTAGTGGCAACGAAAATGCAAACCAATGCGCAAGTTATGACTCGCGTCACTGTGATTGGAGCCATAGTTGATGGCTTGTTAGGCCTATTTAAGATTGCCGTCGGCTTTGTGAGTCAAAGTCACGCTCTTGTCGCGGATGGGGTGCATTCACTGTCGGATCTCGGAACGGATGTGTTGGTGATCTTGGCGGCCAAATGGAGTAATGAGGAGCCTGATGCGAATCACCCTTACGGTCACGATCGGATTGAAACGCTCGCAACACTTGTTCTCGGTAGTGTCTTACTCGCAGTTGCAGGTGGCATCTTGTATGACAGTGTGCAACGCCTGCTCGATCCTGATGTCGCAATTCAATTGGGTATGGCCGCGTTTGTCGTAACCGTCGCGTCGATCGTCTCGAAAGAGGCGATCTATCACTACACCCTTCACTACGCAAAGAAACTCAACTCAAAGCTCTTGACGGCAAATGCATGGCACTCAAGGACAGATTCTCTGTCATCGATCGCCGTTTTGATTGGACTGATTGGCGTCACATTTGATGTGGTATGGCTTGATGCGGCCGCTGCCCTAGTAGTCGCTTTGTTGATCGCGAAAATTGCGTTGAGCCTTCTGTGGGAATCGATGCAGGAATTAATTGATACCGCTTTACCTGAAGATCAGATTACGGACATTCGCAAAGTTGCGATGGCTGTGCCGGGGCTCCGAGATGTTCATCACATAAGAACTCGGATGATGGGTGGTAAGACGT